>JAGXHD010000164.1 GCA_024636395.1 Sulfitobacter sp. | reverse complement strand
GGGCATCCTGTCCCGGTCTGGTAGCGGCACGAGCGTGAAGGGGCCGCCGGTGCGATGTACTTCTGTCGAAACGTTATCGTGAGGGATCGGGTGCGTTACAGCGAATACCAGCGCCTTTTGTCCGTAGCGCTGCGTGTTGACGGGAATACCAGCTGCGGCGCGCATCAGGGAGTTGCGCCCATCAGCCGCGATGACCAGCTTGGCCCGAACAGTGCTGTCATCGGTGAGCGTGACCTTGGCGCTGCCCTCGCGTGTGAAAAGCCCTTTGGTCCCGATACCAGGGCGGAAATCCACGTTGTCCAGGGCATCCAGGCGTACCATCAGTTCGCGGCGTAGGAGCCAATTGGGAAAGTTCCAGCCAAACGGGAGGTCGGAAATTTCTGCTGCATCGAATTCTCGGGTCACACGCGGCTCGGGGTCGGCGCCACCCGCGTCGATGATCCGCATCACCTGCAACGGTGCCGCATCAGATGCCAGCTCCTCCCAGAGTCCGGCACGATCCAGCAAAGCACGTGCTGGTTGCAACATCGCGGTAGAGCGCAGATCGGAGCCTTCCGACGTGCCATCGGTCACGGGGGGCGTGGGATCTACACAGATCACGGAGAACCCCGCGGTTCCGAATGCCGCTGCCGCAGTGAGGCCGGCGATTCCGCCACCGGAGATGAGAATATCGCAGGTGTCAGTCATTGGGGAGCCCTCCTAAATCAGCAGCTTGTATAGAAACGAAGATAGGTCATCTGTGTGATATTGCACATGCGGCGCGTCGGCGCGCATTGGCGCCACATGCACCGTGCGCATGCCGAGATCATGGGGGACGGCCAGATTGCGTGGTTCGTCCTCGAACATGGCAGCGCGCAGCGGATCCAGCCCGTCTTGTGTAAATACCGCGTCGAAGGCGGCGCGCTCGGGCTTGGGGAGAAAGCCTGCATGCTCTACGCCGTAGATCGCATCGAACAGCCCCGTGAGCCCGCGCGCGGCCAGCACCCGCTCCGCGTAGGGCGCACAGCCGTTCGTATAGACGATGCGCCGCCCGGGCAGGGCGCGGATCCTTGCGGCGAGGAGAGGATCAGGCGTGAGGCTGTCCATCGAGATGTCGTGAACATCAGCGAGGTAGGGCTCGGGATCGACGCCATGCTCGCGCATGAGGCCCGCGAGCGTAGTACCGTGCGTTTGCCAATAGTGCAGGCGCAGGCGGTCGGCCTCAGCGCGGTCCACGCCGATGGACCGCATGACCCAAGCCGTCATGCGCACCTCGATCAGATCGAAAAGCCGCGCCTGCGGGGGATAGAGCGTGTTGTCGAGGTCAAAGACCCAAGTAGTCACATGGGAGAAGGCATCGCGAGACATAGCGCTTTGGTAGGCCGTGGCGTGTGCCAGTGCAAGAGCGCGATCATGGCTAGGCGTAGGGTGCACTTGCCGCTAAGATATTATCAAGTCTATCAGAAGGTTGCCCATGTCCCATGTCCTGCCCGCTGGCCGCCCCGGCCTGACCGATGCCTACTCGATGATACTTGACGCCATAGATACTGGCATTTATCGCCCCGGCGACCGTTTGGTGGAGAGCGAACTGGCAGAGCGTCTGGGCGTCTCGCGAACGCCGATCCGCGAGGCGTTGCAACGGCTGGAGACGCAATCGCTGCTGGTCCGCGACGGGCGTAGCTTGATCGTCGCTTCGCTGGATCATAACCAGATGGCCGAGCTCTATGTCGTGCGCGGCGAGTTGGAGGGGCTGGCCGCCCGTCTGGCAGCGCGCAATGCGACGGAGGAGGAGGTGCGCCTGCTGCGCGAGATGGTGGAATCGGACAACGCACTCAAGGACCATCCCGCAGCACTTGCCCGCGCCAACCGACGATTTCACAAGCAGATTCACCTGGCGTCCCACAACCGGTTTCTGGTGCAGCAGCTCGACCTCGTCCACCGCTCCATGGCGCTGATGGCGACCACGTCGCTGGCCGTGCAGGGGCGTGGCGAGATTGCGCAGCAAGAGCATGACCGCATTGTATCCGCGATCGAGGCGCGTGATGGAGATGCCGCCGATGCCGCATTGCGGGCGCACATCTCGGTTGCCTTCGCCACACGGCTCAAGCAAGAAGCGGCGCGGCGCGAGGCGGAGGCCTAATCCTGCCCCGGGCTGATACCGTGTTGGGTCTTGTCCCAGTAAAACGGCTCGACGACCAGTTCCTTGAGCGCCTTGTAGGCGCCAAGGGCAGCCATCGGAAAATAGAATGGCAGCGTAAAGATATAGGCGATCAGATGCCGGTGGTCGCGCCGCGAGACAGCGACAATCGAAATGGCGAGATTGAGAAGCTCCGAGAAAACGAAGAACCACACCATCGCGGCCGCCACAGGCGCGCCGAGCGTGAGGGCCACCGGATTGTCGAACCCCGCCAGTACGAGCCAGAATGACCACAGCAGCGGGGCGAAGGCAAACTGTGCAAAGGTCGCGAGCAGGAGTGTCTGGACCCCCAGAAACCGCATCAGCCCCAGATCGCGAAGCAGCGCACCGGGCGCGCGCATGTGGACCAGCCATGTGATCAGAAATCCCTTGAGCCAGCGGGACCGTTGCTTGACCCATGGCCAAGCGCGGCAGTTGGCTTCCTCGAACGTGACCGTCGGAATGAGCTCGGTCACGTAGCCGTGGCGCGCCAGCCGGATGCCTAGATCTGCATCCTCGGTCACATTATGGGCGTCCCAGCCGCAGAGTTGCTCCAGAATGGCGCGGCGAAAAAACAGCGTGGTGCCGCCGAGCGGGATGACCAGCCCCAGCTTTGCCGCACCGGGCAAAATCACCCTCCACCATGTTGCGTATTCGATTGTAAAACAGCGCGAAATCCAGTTCGTCCGCGCATTGTAGTAATCGAGTACGCCTTGCAGGCAGGCGACATTTGCGGGCGCGTCCTGAAACCTTGTGACGATTTTTTCGATCTGGTCCGGTTCGGGGGCATCCTCGGCGTCCCAGACGCCGATGATCGAGCCACGGCAAAAGTCGAGCGCATAATTGAGCGCGCGCGGCTTGGTCGTCAGATTGTTGGCGCTGGGGACTTCGATGACGCTGATCCAGCTGGGCATATCGGTGCGCGCGATGGTCTCCCGAGTGACGGTATCGCTTTGCTCGAGAACCAGCACGACTTCGAGCAGTGATTTGGGGTAGGTCAGCCGGGTGAGCCGCTGGATCAGCTTGCCGGTGATCTCCTTTTCCTCCAGCAGCGGGACCAGCACCGAGACCTTTGGCAGCGGAAACGGAGCGCGGCTGAGCGTATTCGCTGGCGGTGCCGCCTCGGAGACTGTGGTTATCTGCGCGAGGAACGCGGCGCATTTCAGTACCGTACTCATGATCAGGGTCACAAAGGCGAATAAGACTGCGATCGTGATCGTCCATGCGGGTGCCAACAGGAGCGCGATCCCCACCGAGCCAAGGATACCTGCGGCGATTGGCTTGCGCAGCGGTGATGTCGGATCCCAATTGCGACAGCTTTGTGCGGTCGGCACACGGGTGGCCGCCTTTTGCGCGAGTTCGGCGCCGTAGAGGGTGCTGATATGCGTTCTGACGTGCTGTTCATGAACCAATACGGGAAGCATCCGGCGCCCCTGATGGCCCAGACAGGCGCGCAGGCGGTTGAAATCGTCCGGGTGCGTGGTCCCGACCAGCAGCACATCGCCGATCCGGAGCCACGGGACGCAGCGGTGCCTGAGGCATAGCGCCGATGGCAACATCGCACTCAGGGCAGGGTCGGGCGGATCGGCCAGAAGATCGGCCACGGGGATGTTGTGCTGGCGCGAGATCATCTGCAGGATGTCTGCGGGCTCTGCCAAGCCCTCGGACACCAGGATTTCGCCCAAAGGAGCGTCGATGTGGCGCTGCAAAATGAGGGCATGCACCAGATCGTTTTGCGTAATGACGCCTGCGTTCACCATCACCCGCCCGAGGGGCAACCGCACAACCGGTGGCGTCGCCGCTCTGGGATTGGGCAACTGCAGGAAAAGGTCGCTCATCGCGGTCCTGCCTGAAATCGTTTTAAACCAGTTAAGACAATCGCAGCTAGGTATTAACGAAGCGTTAAGTCAGCAGGCCTTGGACTGCTATCGCGCTCTTGTTGCGGCTTTCACGAAGTTGTCTGTGCCGAGTGAGCGCCCATCGCCTCGGCAAACCGCTCGAACAGGTAATAGCTGTCTTGCGGACCGGGGGAAGCTTCCGGGTGATGCTGCACCGAATAGACCGGGCGCCCCTCCATCCGTATGCCGCAATTGGAGCCATCGAAGAGCGATCGATGTGTCTCCACCACGCCTTTCGGCAGCGATTGGCCGTCCACGGCGAAACCGTGGTTCATAGACGTGATCTCGACCTTGCCTGTCTCGATATCCTTGACAGGATGATTGGCGCCGTGATGGCCATGGCTCATCTTGACCGTGCGGCCGCCGAGGGCCAGGGCAAGCATCTGGTGGCCAAGACAAATGCCGAAAACCGGCATCGACGTCTTGTCGAGCACTTCCCGGATCATCGGAACCGCATAGGCGCCGGTCGCGGCCGGATCGCCAGGGCCGTTCGACAGGAACAGGCCATTTGGCTTTTGCGCCATAACGTCGTCATACGTCGCGCTAGCGGGCAGTACGGTCACATCACAGCCTGCGGAGGCCAAGCACCGCAAAATATTGCGCTTCGCACCGTAATCAATGGCGACGACTTTGTGCTTCGGGTCGGTCTGGGGGGCGTAGCCATCCGGCCAAGCCCACCGCATTTCGCTCCAGCGGTAGGATTGGGCGCAGGTCACGTCCTTAGCCAGATCCATCCCTTCGAGTCCCGCGAAACCGCGCGCAGCGGCGACAAGGGCCGCGATATCGAAGTTTCCATCGGGATCGTGCGCGAGAGCCGCATGAGGCGCGCCCTGCTGGCGGATCGCGCGGGTCAGGCGGCGGGTATCTATGCCGCCGATCGCGATTCGACCCCGTGCGGCCAGCCACTCAGACAGGTTCTGGGCCGCGCGCCAGTTGCTGTGATCGGTCGGCATCCATTTTACGACCATGCCGGCCGCGACTGGATCTGCGGTCTCGTCATCCTCGGGGTTCGTGCCGGTATTGCCGATGTGCGGGAACGTGAATGTCACGATCTGGCCTGCGTAGGATGGATCGGTCATGATTTCCTGGTAGCCCGTCATGGCAGTGTTGAAACACATCTCCGCCACGGTCTGGCCCTTTGCGCCAAATCCCATGCCATAAAACACGGAGCCATCCGCAAGGACGAGGCAGGCAGTCGGGTGGGCGGGTGTCGAGGGGGCCATGGTCAGATCCTTCCGGGGGAGGGGCCGCGCGGCGGCCCGGAGAGTGGACGAAGTGCGCGGCACTTCTCTTGGCAAACGCTGGCAAACTATAGGGACCGGTAGCGCGGGTCAAGATTGGGACTTAAATGAATATCGCATATATATCAGTGGCTTGGGTAAATCCGAAACGCATTGCAAGTGGGGGGGCGATTGGCTAGTGTCCTCTCTCTTGTAGCGATCATTCATAAAGGCACCCTATGGACCTGCGTACCCGTATCAGTACTGCACTCAAACAGGCGATGAAAGACAAGGCCGCGGACCGTCTGTCCACCTTGCGGCTGGTCAATGCCGCGATCAAGGACAAAGATATCGATGCGCGCGCGACCGGCAACGATGACGGTGTGGGCAACGATGAAGTGTTGGCAATTCTGGGCAAGATGGCCAAACAGCGGCTCGAATCTGCACGGGCCTACGAAGAAGGCGGTCGCCTCGATCTGGCAGAGCGCGAGCGCGCCGAGATTGTGGTGATCGAGGAATTCCTGCCGCGCCAGCTGTCCGAGGAAGAAGCGGCGGCCGCGGTCGACGTAGCTATTGCCGAGACCGGGGCCAGCTCGATTCGCGACATGGGCAAGGTTATGGGTGTTCTCAAATCCAAATACACCGGCCAGATGGATTTTGGACGCGTTGGGCCGATGCTAAAGGACCGTTTGTCAAACTGACGTTATCGTTTGAGCGCGCGCTGAAGATCATCGTAAAGCGCGATTCTCTCTTCCTCGCTTAGAAATGAGCCGATCTCGACTTCGCGGCCCTTTCCGCGCAGGGTCACGTAGTGGGGCACCGGCCCCTCATCCTCGTATTTGTTCACTTGGGTCCAATAGAGGTCACAGTCCCATTCCTGCACATCCCCCCGTGGATTGGTACGCACGAGCCGCGCCATATCCTCGCCCAGTACCAGCTCCTCGATGATCTGGCGCGCTTTGTAATTGCGCTGGAGCGCCCAGTAGATGCCCCAGACCGCCGCGAGGGTGAAGGGCAGGATGCCCCATAAGATGGGCGAGCCAAGCAGCGGCAGCGCGGGAATGGTTATCAACGTGAAAGTGCTCAGGACAAAGGCAGCCATGCCACGGGCAGGCAGTGAGTTATGCGGCCACAAACGCATTGTTTGCGGGGTGCTGTGCGGTGGTGAAGTCCATTCATAAGGCATGCTATATCTCTATCCAGAACCGCGCTGGGATCAATGCGACAAACTGCGATGTTACTTCAATTTTCCATAGTGAACGACGTGAAGTCCCGCCCCGTAAAGCGCCAGTACCAGCGCCAGTGCTGCCCCTTCCAGCAAGGACGGCAAGGCACTGGAGGAGAGCAGAACCAGCGCCGACGTGAACAACAGGCCAAGGGCCTGCGCGAGAAGCGTCGCGACGACGAAGTTATAGGTTGGAAACATCTGCTCCAGCGCCCAGAAAAGCGGCACCAGCCCAGCGAGCCCGATTGCGGCGAAGCCCAGATAATTCAGATTTGGGGCAGGCGTCTGCTCTGAGCCCATGGCGCTCTGGAGTGGAACAAACACGAAAAACGCGGCAACGCTCACAAGGCTCAGCAACAGCAATGTGAGGTGGGCTGCTGGTCCGTACCGCCTGCGCGCAGCCAGAAGCTGCGGGAGGGTCATCACGGTTATCAGGCCAAGATTTAACATTGCTGTTCCCTGAATTTGATCGTTAACACTCCTACCCATGAAAAAGGGCTCCAACCGCCGTTGGAGCCCTAATTTGTTTCATGAGAAGGTCTTAGCTTTCTTTTGGCTTGTAGCCTGCGTCCCGCGGATGGTCGTTGCCGGCCCACTCGTCAAACGTATCGGGATAGCGATGCGACTTGTCCCAATCGGACTGCTTTGGCAGCTGCTCGAACGTATGCTCGGGCGGTGGGGAGGGCAGTGTCCACTCAAGTGTATCCGCGTACTCATTCCATGGGTTGTTTTCCGTAACCCGCGCGCCGCGTGTCAGTGTCCAGGCCATCACACCGAAGAAGAACAGGAACGAAGCAAACGAAAGGAACGCGCCGAGGCTAGACCACCAGTTCCAATACGCGAAAGCATCGGGATAGTCGATATAGCGACGTGGCATGCCTTGACGGCCCAAGAAGTGCTGGGGGAAGAACGTCAGGTTAGACCCGATGAACATCGCCCAGAAGTGCGTCTTACCGGCCCATTCAGGATACATGCGGCCCGACATCTTGGGCAGGTAGAAGTAGATCCCCGCAAAGATGGTGAACACAGCACCGAGCGACATCACGTAGTGGAAATGCGCAACGACGTAGTAGGTATCGTGATAGTAGCGGTCCACGGCAGCTTGGCTCAGCACGATCCCTGTGACGCCACCGACGGTGAACAGAAACAAGAAGCCAAACGCCCAGAGCATGGGTGTTTTGAACTCGACCGAGCCGCCCCACATCGTGGCAATCCAGCTGAACACCTTCACACCTGTCGGTACTGCGATTACCATGGTCGCCAGCATGAAGTAGGCCTGCTGGTTGAGGGACATACCGACCGTATACATGTGGTGCGCCCATACGACGAAGCCCAATGCACCGATCGCGATAATCGCCCAAACCATCGGCAGGTAGCCGAAGATCGGCTTGCGCGAGAAAGTCGCGATCACGTGGGAGATGATGCCGAAGCCCGGAAGGATGATGATGTACACCTCGGGGTGTCCGAAGAACCAAAGAATGTGCTGGTAGAGCACCGGATCACCACCGCCTGCAGGGTCGAAGAAGGCAAACCCGAAATTACGGTCCATCAAGAGCATCGTGATCGCACCTGCCAGAACGGGCAGGGCAAGCAAAATGAGCCAGCTTGTCACAAAGATCGACCACGCAAAGAGTGGCACTTTGAACAGGGTCATGCCGGGTGCACGCATGTTCAAGAAGGTCGTGATCATGTTGATTGCGCCAAGGATTGAAGAGGCGCCGGAGACGTGGACCGCGAAAATCGCGAAATCCATCGACATGCCTCCCTCTTTGACCGACAGCGGCGGGTAAAGCACCCAGCCGACGCCGGAACCCGCTTGGCCGTTACCGCCCGGAAGCAGCACAGAGCAGACCGCGAGCGATGTACCGGCCACGTAGAGCCAGAACGACAGGTTGTTCATCCGAGGGAACGCCATGTCGGGCGCACCGATCTGAAGTGGCATGAAGTAGTTGCCGAAACCGCCGAACAGGGCCGGAATCACGACAAAGAACATCATGAGAATGCCGTGGCCTGTGATCAGAACGTTCCAAAGATGCCCGTTGGGTGTACAAGTCGCAGAGGAATCGGCGATGAAGCGCGCTCCCTCCATACACATGTATTGAACACCGGGGTTCATCAGTTCGAGGCGCATGTAAATCGTGAATGCGACGGAGATGAAACCGACAAAAGCGGAGACGATCAGGTATAGTATACCGATGTCTTTATGATTGGTGGACATAAACCAGCGCGTGAAAAATCCGCGCTCATCTTCATGTTCGTGCCCGTTAATGGCTGCGTCTGCCATGCGGTGCCTCCTAAGCTTGGTATTGAAATGCAGATACGCCTGTTGGCAAAACGCACTGCGGACTTCGTGTCGTTCTAAAAGCAACTGCGCCCCAGAGCAATGGGCGCGATGGTCGCAGGGAGAAGTATTTTCAAGTGTCGCGCCGAAAAGACCAAGCAATTGCAGCAGCATCGTGACCGTGAGGCGAAGTACGGTAGATTTAACCTATCAGGCTGCGCGATCTTGCGAAAATTCATGCTCTGGTAAGTATGCTCTGGTATGGGAGTGGTGTAATGATGGCGCCTAGTATTTGGAAGGTGCCTGTCTCATCACCCGTCGCGCTCCGATATCAGGTCCGATCGCACGCCCAGCGTTGCCGTCTGGCAGCGCAGTGCCCACTGATGACATTCGGATGTGTCCGGGGTTCCTGAAAGACATCTGCGCCTTTCACTCATCAACGCTGAGACTGTAGATCTTGGGGGAAGCGTAAGGCGCTTTGGTTGCAGTTTGTCATGGTGCAGCCTGCGAAAGCGCGGAGTTCGACGGTATTTTGGTGACAATGCTGGGCGGCGCGGTGAAATAGGTAGATTCTTCCCCTCCTATCTATATCACCGTTCAGGCCTCCCAATTCCTTCTTACGGTCCCTGCCAACGGCAGCGGCATTTATCAGGTCTGCGATTGGGAGACGTTTCTGGTCGGTTCCAGCACGTCCACCAGGATCCCGACTATGCGGCAACTTGCTCTGCTGCCCAGAGGCCGTGCAGCGCAGCAGCGCGGTGGTGCGATCACGGCCCACAGCAGACGAGGCAGAGATGCTGTACGTCGATTGATACTCCCGAGATATTTTTTCGTCAGAAGTTAGGAGCATGAACTCCCCAGAGAGGATTCCTCTGGTCGACGTTGACGCTGTGACCAGTATGGCTCATCGCCGCTTTATAGACCCCTCCGGCGACGTAGCAACCGATCGTCAGGAGGCTTGGACATCCTTCGCGCGAACCTGGCCTAAACCTTCACAGCGCTTGCGAAGAGCTGCGGCGCCTTGAAAATCCGTCGAAACTGGTCGAGGAGTTCCAGCGCAGAAATCACGCCTCAAGGCCCGTCGCGTCAACCGTGCAGTACGGGCATCTCGCCAAAAATCTCGGTAAAACTGTCTCGCAGCGCGATATCTAGATCGTCCATCGTCACGGGCAGGCCGAGATCTACGAGGCTGGTCACCCCGTGCTCCGTGATCCCGCAGGGAACGATCCCGTCGAAATGCGTCAGATCGGGCTCCAGATTGATGGAAATCCCGTGAAAACTTATCCATTTGCGCAACCGGATGCCAATGGCTGCAATCTTGTCTTCTGCGGTGTTTCCCTCTGCTGTCGGCGCTTTTTCCGGACGGTGTACCCAGACGCCCACACGGCCGTCCCGTATTTCGCCGGTAACGTTGAACCGTGCCAGAGTTGCAATTATCCATGCTTCCAGCTGGCGCACGAAGCACCGCACGTCGCGTCCGCGCGCGCTCACATCGAGCATAACATAAGCAACCCGTTGACCCGGCCCATGATAGGTGTATTGCCCACCGCGCTTCGTGGGGAAAACGTCGAAGCGATCGGGATCCGTTAGATCCGCTGCCTTAGTGGAGGTCCCTGCGGTGTAGAGCGGTGGATGCTCCACCAGCCAAATACACTCAGAGGCCGTACCGTCGGAAATTGCCGCAACGCGCGCCTCCATCCAAGCCTCTGCTTCGCGAAACCCGGTTAGCCCTGAAGATGTGATCCATTCAATCATGGCTTTGTCTAGAGCGCCCGGCGGCGTAGCTCAAGCCTCAGACGCGCTTGAGGATACTCGTGCAGTATTGAGGTCAGGCAGAGCAGGCGGATCACGCTTCAATCTGACCCAGACCCCAACAAAACAACGTTTAGGTCTGCGCCCTCGTCAGTTCGATATATGCGGGGTAGCCAAATTTACCTCGGCGAAAGGACGAAGCCTTGGCAAGACGGTAACTCGTTGATCGCAAGTTTGAAGGTTTGACACGTGGCTCGGCTCCTCTTTGTGACGGACGCAAAACAAATTAAATCAAAGCCTCTGTCGATGACGGTATTTTGTTATAATTTGCCTCTTGAGGTATGCCACGGCCCACGCTATTGCATCCCCACCATCCATGGCGTGCGGTCGTGGCGGAATGGTAGACGCGCAGCGTTGAGGTCGCTGTGGGGTAACACCCGTGAGAGTTCGAGTCTCTCCGACCGCACCAACTTTTTCCAGAAAAGCGTTTAAGCTACACTGGAAATAGTAGCGTGTCGGCGATGCTCAGCAAACCACACAAAGCGATAGATTTTGCCTCGATAAAGGCGATCATCCTATCTGTCTGTTGGACCTTCGCATGGCCACGGCGTTGGATAACTGCACAGCAGACTGGTCTTAGATATCCTGCGTCGATGAGATGACATCGAGCGCGGCATCTGTTGATGGAGCGCAGTTGTCGTTGTGATGGGTCGCGATACCCAAGAAGTGCGCGACGAGATCCAGCATTATCGGGTTATCGTAACTCGGGAGCGGCACCTTCGGATCGTCATAAAACATTATCACTGTCATCGTCACTCCACGCGCATTGCGCCTTTATGATTCGCCTCTTTGTTTCAAAAAATTGGGGTCGTAATTTGGCAGATCAGCGAAATGTTTGCCAAGAGCCCGAAGTGTTTTGGCCCCATCGCTGTATGGTCAGGCTGTGTCTGCAAGCTGTGTTGGTTTACTGCGTCTTGATCTGACAGATCTGATACTACCCCTTCCTTTTCAGTAGATTATGTCATTGTTTAATTGAGATATTTTGAAAAATCCTGTAACTCTCAATGCACTGAGACAGGCCTGAAT
>JAGXHD010000163.1 GCA_024636395.1 Sulfitobacter sp. | reverse complement strand
GATCTCTCAGGGTCTGTCCGCACCGCTGCACGATGGTGCCGCGAAGTACTACAAAGAGCGTGGCTGGATGGAATAAGCCACCCACGGCTTTGAAAAACGGGGTGGCGTGATGCGCCACCCTGAGGGCCTTGCACCGCCGAGCAAGGACCCGCACGCGCCGGAAAGGTGCGGCATGCAACAAGGGACGATGCCATGACAGATCAACAACAAGCTGCCGCCGTGGAAGCCGAAGCCGCAGGACGCGGCGGGCTTGACCAGAGAGAGCTCGATGAGCTGGTCGCCTCATCCGATACGGGCGGGCGCTCCGTCGGGGGGCCGGTCGGGATCCTCCTGATGTTGACCGCGCTGGCGTGGTCCCTGTTTCAGCTTTATATCGCGTCACCTTTCGGGTTGTTCAACGATACGCTGGCGCGCTCTATCCATCTCGGATTTGCGGTGTTCCTCGGCATCCTCGCTTTCCCTGCTGCGCGCACCAAGTTTCAAATGGTTCTCGGCATCGTGGTGCCTCTTGCGCTTGCGGGGCTCTTTATGGTGTCGGCCAAGGACGGGGTCGCCGTCTGGTGGATCCCGCTCCCGGCGATTGCCGTTGCGGCGACGGTGGTCCTTGGCTCGCCCAAGACGCGGATCCCGATCTGGGAGTGGGTGCTGGCGATTGCAGGCGCGCTTGCCGCGCTCTATCTGTTTTTCTTCTACCGCGATATTGCGGACCGTGTCGGAGCGCCGATTTTGCAGGATTATGTGGTCGCCGTGATCGGCATCACCATTCTGCTCGAGGCGACCCGCCGCGCACTGGGTCCCGCCCTGATGATCGTGGCGAGCGTGTTCCTGATGTACACCGTGCTGGGGCCGCAAATGCCCAGCATCATTGCGCACAAAGGTAATTCCCTGTCGGAAATCGTGAACCACCAGTGGATCACGACAGAGGGTGTGTTCGGCATCGCGCTGGGCGTCTCGACGTCTTTCGTGTTCCTGTTCGTCTTGTTCGGCTCGTTGCTGGACCGTGCGGGCGCGGGCAACTATTTCATCCAGGTTGCGTTCAGCCTCATGGGCCATATGAAGGGCGGGCCTGCGAAAGCGGCTGTTGTTTCCTCGGCGATGACGGGTCTGATCTCCGGCTCCTCCATCGCGAACGTGGTGACTACGGGGACCTTCACGATCCCGTTGATGAAAAAGGTAGGTTTCAGCTCCGAGAAGGCGGGCGCTGTCGAGGTCGCATCGTCGGTCAATGGGCAGATCATGCCGCCGGTTATGGGCGCTGCAGCGTTCCTCATGGTTGAATATGTGGGCATTCCCTACCCGGAGGTAGTCAAGCACGCACTGCTGCCCGCCACCATTTCCTACATCGCTCTGGTGTACATTGTGCATCTTGAGGCGCTGAAGGCCGGCATGGAGGGTCTGCCACGGCCTGTGGCGCCCAAGCCATGGGTTGCCTGGTTGATGAGCCTTGCCTTCACTGTCGCGGTGATCTGTGCGCTGAGCTATGCGGTCTACTTCCTGATGGGTTGGATACGTCCCGCATTTCCCGAAACGGCTGGCTACATCATCTTCGTTTTCCTCACGGCTGTTTATGTGGGGCTACTGTATGTTGCGTCCCGCGAAGAGCCGCTCAAGCTCGACGATCCCAACGCCCCCGTGACGCGCCTGCCCATTCCGGGGCCTACGGTGCGATCCGGTCTGCATTTCATCCTGCCCATCGTCGTCCTTGTCTGGGCGCTGATGGTAGACCGACTCAGCCCCGGCCTCTCGGCATTCTGGGCGACCTGCTACATGATCTTCATCCTGCTGACACAGCGCCCGCTGATGGCTATGTTCCGGGGCGAGAGCCAGTTTGCCAATGATGTGAAAGAGGGCTTCTTCGATCTCATCGACGGTCTGGTGACCGGCGCACGCAACATGATCGGCATCGGCATCGCGACTGCGACTGCGGGCATCATCGTTGGTGCCGTGAGCCAGACGGGCGTGGGTGCGGCATTGGCCGATGTGGTCGAGGTACTGTCGGGTGGTAACATGCTCGCGATCCTCGCGCTGACTGCGGTGCTCTCGCTCATCCTTGGGATGGGGCTGCCGACAACGGCGAACTATATTGTGGTCTCTGCGCTGCTTGCGCCCGTGATTGTGACGCTGGGCCAGCAAAACGGCCTGATCGTGCCGCTGATCGCCGTTCACTTGTTTGTGTTCTACTTCGGGATCATGGCCGATGTGACGCCGCCGGTGGGGCTTGCCTCGTTTGCCGCCGCCGCCGTGTCGGGCGGGGATCCGATCAAGACGGGGGGCATTGCGTTCTTCTATTCACTGCGCACTGCCGCGCTGCCGTTCCTGTTTCTCTATAACACGGAGCTTCTGCTCATCGACGTGACATGGGCGCAGGGCATATTCGTCTTTATCATCGCGACAGTCGCGATGCTGCTCTTCGCAGCGGCGACACAAGGCTGGTTTCTGGCCAAGAACCGCTTCTACGAAAGTGCGGCGCTCTTGTTGATCGCCTTTACCCTGTTCCGCCCGGGATACTGGATGGACATGGTCTCTCCGCCCTATCTGGAGCAGCCTCCGGTGGAGATCGTGGAGGCGGCAGCGCTAACCCCGCTTGGCGATGAGCTTCGTTTGCGTGTGGCAGGTTTGGACAGCTTCGGCGATCCGATCGAATTCGTGGCGCTGCTGCCGATCACGACGGACGGCACGGGCGCCGAGCGGCTGGAGGCGGCGGGCCTGGAATTCATAGAGACCGATGGCAAGATGGTGATCGACAATGTCGTGTTCGGCTCGCCCGCTGCAAATGCAGGCCTCGACTGGGATCAGGAAGTGCTGCGCGTGCTCAAGCCTGTGCCACAGCCCAGCAAATATCTGATGTTCATCCCAGCGCTGCTGTTGCTGGCGGGAGTGGTGATGCTGCAACGGGGCCGCAACGGGCGCAGCCCCAAAAAAGTGGCGGCAGCGTAAAATCATTTACGCTGTTTACACATATCAATCCAAAAGAGCCGTTACGGCACGGAGACGTTTGCGCGGTTCACCTCGCGGGTCAAACGGCGTATGGGGAGGACCAAACGGCCTGAGCCGTGGTTCCCGGAGTGAGCAAACATGACCCCTTTCGCAATCGCCGGCGTACAGATGTACGTCAACGCCCTGCACCCCAACGTCGACGGAATGATCCAGCGGCTCGATATACTGATGGTGCGTTTCCCTTGGACCCAGATGGTTCTGTTCTCTGAGTTGGCCGCTTTTGGCCCGCTCGACCAGTATTCGCTGCCACCGGAAAACGAGGCGCTGGAGAAGTTCCAGGCGGCGGCGGTCAAGCATGGCGTTTGGCTTATCCCCGGCTCGATGTTCATCACCGACCCCGAGGACGGCCGGATCTACAACACCTCCGTGGTGATCAATCCGCAGGGCGAGATCATCCGCCGCTATGCAAAGATGTTTCCGTTCCGGCCCTACGAGGCCGGTGTGGCTGCGGGGACTGAATTCTGCATTTTCGACGTGCCGGATGTTGGCCGGTTCGGTCTGTCGATCTGCTACGATATGTGGTTCCCCGAAACAACGCGTCAGCTGACCTCGCAGGGCGTCGAAGTGCTGTTGCATCCTGTGCTGACAGGCACGACGGACCGCGATGCCGAGCTTGCGATTGCGCGGGCGACGGCGGTGCAATTCCAGTGCTACGTCATTGACGTCAATGGCCTCGGCGCGGGTGGTGTGGGCAAATCCTGCGTGATCGATCCGACCAGCCAGGTGCTGCACCAGTCTGCGGGACAGGAGGACATGTTCCCCATCGAGATCGATCTCGACATGGTGCGCCGCCAGCGCGAGACCGGCATGAAGGGCTTGGGGCAGGTGCTCAAATCGTTCCGTGACCGCTCCACCGATTTCTCGGTCTATGACCGCGCAAGCGGCACCGACGCCTATCTCAAGACGCTCGGCGAGCTTGTGATTCCGCAAAAGGGAACCAAGGCGGGCCTTGATATGATGGCGCCTGCAATGCGCGTGCCCTACACGCCTGACGCCGCAGGCGAGGACAGCCTGCCGGGCTTCGCCTTCAAGGTGCCGCCCGCTTTCCCCGAGGAGCCTATGCCGAACCCCACAGCGGGCACGGCGGCGCCGACCGAAGAACCAACACCCGCCGGGGCACCTGCCGCGGCGATCCCAAATCCACCGCTGAAGCCGGGCGTTCTGACCGGAACAGCGGATACAGATACATCCAGCGGCTAGGCTGCGCCGTCGGGCGGGCGGGCACAATGCCTCGCCCGCCTCTCGTCGCAAGGCCCGGCCGCGCAAAACATTGCGGAGAACGACCGATGCATTCGATGAGAGATTATTCATCTGCGATCCAGCTACGCTCTGACCGGTGGAGCGCACTGCGCGAAGCCACGAGCGCATTGACGCGAAACCCAACCGCGGGCGAGACCGCCCAGTTGCGCAGCCGGATCAGTACCCTTTTCGAGTCGCTGGATACGATGGAGGCCTATTGGGCCTTTCCGGGCAAGCAGGCCTTCGCGCTGTTGCGGCGCCATTTCGAGCACGGAAAGCTCGATGATGTGAGCTTTGCCGTGAACCGGATCACCCGTGCGCTGACCACGGGCGCCTACCGCCGCCGCCACATCCCGCTGGAGCGAGACAGTGTCGATCAGGAAGAACAGGACGACGACGCGCACCACAGCCCCGAGATGCGGGCGCTCTCCAAGCCCTATTTCGAAGTGCTTATCGTCGACAGCGTGAACGAGCATCAGGAACGCTGGCTCAAGGCCAATGTCACCGGCATGCGTCGCCCCGAGGACCAGTTCATTTATGAGGCGGTCGTTGTGCCCTCAATCGAGGACGCGCTGATTGCGGTGCTGTTCAATCACAACATTCAGGCCATCGTGGTGCGCCCCGGTCTGGTGCTTCATTCGGAGATGGCCGAGGAAATCCTGACCCGCTATCTCGCCCGCGCTGGTGGGCGTGAGGAAATCGACGCGATCCCGCCCGAGAATTATGGCCCCGAGCTCTGCCGCATGATCGCCCGCGTTCGCCCGGAGCTCGACGCGTATCTGGTCACCGAACGCTCGGTGGAGGATATTGCGGGGCTCGATCTGGGGATCTGTCGGCGCGTGTTCTACAACTCCGAAGATTTTATGGAGCTGCACCTGAACATCCTGCGCGGGGTGCAGGCGCGCAACAAGACGCCGTTTTTCACGGCTCTGGTCGAGTATTCCAAGCAGCCGACGGGCGTCTTCCACGCCATGCCGATCAGCCGGGGTAAATCCATCACGCGCTCGCACTGGATACAGGACATGGGCGCTTTCTACGGCCCGAACATCTTTCTGGCGGAGACATCGGCGACCTCCGGCGGCCTCGACAGTCTGCTGGAGCCAGTGGGCCCGATCAAGGAAGCGCAGGAGCTCGCCTCCCGTGCGTTCGGGTCTAAACAAACGTTTTTTGCCACCAACGGCACTTCGACCTGCAACAAGATCGTGGTGCAAGCGCTGCTGAAACCCGGCGATATCGTGCTGGTGGACCGGGATTGCCACAAATCGCACCATTACGGCATGGTGCTGGCGGGTGCGCAGGTTAGCTATCTCGACAGCTATCCGCTCAGCAAATACTCGATGTATGGCGCCGTGCCGCTGCGCGAGATGAAAGAGCGGCTGCTGGAGCTGAAGGCGCAGGGCAAGCTCGACCGCGTGCGGATGCTGCTGCTGACCAACTGCACCTTTGACGGGCTCGTCTATAACGTCGAGCGTGTGATGCAGGAATGTCTGGCGATCAAGCCCGACCTGATTTTCCTGTGGGACGAAGCCTGGTTTGCTTTCGCGCGCTTTAACCCGACCTACCGCCAGCGGACCGCGATGAACGCGGCCAACGTGTTGCGCGAGCGGTTCAAGACGCAAAAGCACCGCGATGCCTATGAGGCGCAGCAAGAAGAGCTGAAGGATGCAAATCACGAGACGCTTCTCAAGACGCGACTTATCCCACCGCCTCATGCCCGCGTGCGTGCCTATTCCACCCAATCGACGCACAAGACGCTGACCTCGCTGCGGCAGGGCTCGATGATCCACGTCAACGATCAGGATTTCAAAGGAGAGGTCGAGCAGAGCTTCCACGAAGCCTACATGACGCATACCTCAACCTCGCCGAACTATCAGATCATTGCGAGCCTCGATGTAGGACGCAGGCAGGTGGAGCTGGAAGGCTTTGAATTCGTGCAGCGCCAGATCGAAGCTGCGATGTCGATGCGGCGCGCGATCAGTGATCACCCACTGCTGAAAAAGTATTTTCAGGTGCTTACTGCCGGCGACATGATCCCCGAGG
>JAGXHD010000162.1 GCA_024636395.1 Sulfitobacter sp. | reverse complement strand
GATCTGGTGATGGAGATGGCCCGCACGCTGGGGCCGGAGATTTATATCCGGCAATCGCGCGCGATGCAGCGCCGAAAGGACCAGCAGGCCACACTGCGGCGCTGTAAGGTACCGACACTGATCATGTGCGGCGCATATGATCAGATTGCGCCAGTCAAACGGCACGAGTTCATGGCGGAGCTTATTCCCTACGCGCGCCTGTGTGTTCTGGAGAATTCTGGTCACTTGCCGACACTGGAGCAGCCCGACGAGGCCACCGCAGCGCTGCGCAGCTGGATGACGCAACCATATGTTTTGAAGTAACGGAGCGCGCTTGGGCGGCTAGAGCGGCAGGTTCGCGCGTTCTTGTTCGGTGGGCACATAGATATCGGCCACGGGTTTGCCGGTTGCGACGTCGAAGAAATTGGTCTGTTTCCAGCGCCCGCTCACCCGTGCCAAGAGCGCGCGCCCGATCACGCCGCCGTAGAGCCGCAGGATAGAGCTGTGTTTGCGCGTCCCGTCGGGCTGAAGCACGAAGGCCTCCATCGCTACCGGTCCAAGGGCTGCGGTATCTTCCAGCAGATTGGTCATCACGCCTGCCAGCGCGAATTTCGGGCTGCTCAACACGGTAAACATCTGTACGCCGCAACAGCTCGCGCGAAAGCGCAAAAGCTTTTGGGGGGTAAGGGAGAATATTGCGAGCTTGTCGCGCCCTTGCTGGAAGCTGATTTTATCCGGCGTGGTTTGATATAGCGTCACACCGGTGCTGCCCACGTCCTCCGCGTTTGCGAACAGGACCGCGGCACGGCACGGCGCACAATAGCAGCGGACGTGGTTGCCGGAGGAGGGGGAGGCGCCGTGCAGAGTGCCCTTTATCCCGCCACAGCGGCAGGAAAAGGGCACGTCCGTCATTGTTTAGGCCGCAGCGTTCTTGTTGGCGGCTTTCTTTTCGGCGGTCTTTTTGCGGCGAAACCCCGGAGGTGTCGCTTTTTCATGATCGTCAATGAAATCGAGAACCAACGGACGGATATTGTTGCGCCAGCTTTTGCCCGCGAAGATACCGTAGTGGCCGGCACCTTCTTCCACGTGGCTCGCTTTTT
Organism: Sulfitobacter sp.; assembly: GCA_024636395.1. Lineage (GTDB taxonomy): Bacteria > Pseudomonadota > Alphaproteobacteria > Rhodobacterales > Rhodobacteraceae > JAGXHD01. The sequence goes on along the minus strand of JAGXHD010000162.1, from coordinate 13,032 downwards.
TATCGTCCGGCAAACCGGTACACAGGTTCAGCGCGGCGATACACTGGCCGGGCGCCGTGATATCATCTTTGGTGCCTTCCACGGTGATCACGGCGACGGTTGTGATTTTGCCGATGTCCACCTGCTTGCCGTTCACCACAAATTCGTTATTGGCGATTTCATGGCGCTTGAAGATGCGGTCGACGGTCGACAGGTAGAACTCCGCCGGCATGTCCATCACGGCGAGGTATTCGTCGTAGAACTTGTTGTGTTTGTCGTGATCATGCGCTTCGCCCTTGGCAACACGCTGGATCTGGTTGGTAAACGCGTCCTTGTGGGTGTCGAGGTTCATCGAGATGAACGAGCTGAGCTGGAGCAGGCCGGGATAGACCTGACGGCCCACGCCCGCGTGCTTGAAGCCCACCCGCTGGATCATGGACTGCTCGAGCTGGCCCATGGTGACGGAATGGCCGAAATCGGTTACTTCGGTTGGTGCGGCGCCGGGATCGATTGGACCGCCGATCAACGTCAGCGAGCTTGGTTGTGATTTCGGGTCTTCCTCGGCGAGATAGGCAGTCGCTGCAAGGGCGAGGGGGGCGGGCTGGCAGACAGCGATCACATGGGTATCGGGCCCAAGATGGCGCATATAATCGACCAGATACATGGTGTAATCTTCGATATCGAACTTTCCCGCACTCACCGGGATATCGCGGGCATTGTGCCAATCGGTAATGTAGAGATCGCAATCTGGCAGCAGGCTGATCACTGTCGAGCGCAGCAGGGTCGCGTAGTGACCCGACATGGGTGCCACGAGCAGAACCTTGCGATGCACACCTGTGCGGCCTTGGACGCTAAAATGCAGCAGATCGCCGAAGGGCCCCGCAATCTCGATTTTTTCGCTCACGATGCGGTCGGTCCCGTCGGCGCCGACGATGGCGGGCAGGTTCCAGTCAGGTTTGACGGACATGCGGCCGAACGTGCGCTCCGTCACTTCGCCCCAAGCGCCGAACAGCTCAAGAGCAGGATTGGGAAACATGGAGAAAGCCGGATAGGCTGCCATTGCCTGCGCGGAAGCGCCCAACCACTGGTTTGTGTTTCTGATTGTCTCCATCATGTCGTAAGATGCCATAAATCGCATAGCGGAACTCCTGTACCTAAGCCCAGAACTGGGCGACACTTACGTACCGGCGTCCTGTTCAAAGGTATGCTTTACGAAAATGCTGCAGCTGCAAACATAGGACGGAACTCTTAATATGGCAACTAATTCCTCTAACGATGGTGAACCGAGTGCAGCATCCCTCGCCCGAATGACCGAAAACCTGAACAAAGTTGAGTCGCTGCGCGAGCGTCTCACATCGGTATTGGCGAACCGCAACACCCATCAGGCTGCATTGGACGCACCGAATCAGGAATTATTTGCAAAAGCGGCCAAAGCCTACATGCAGGAGGCCATGACCAATCCTGCCAAACTCATCGAGCATCAGCTGGGGTTCTGGACCAAGTCCGTGACCCATTTCGTGGAGGCGCAGCAGGCGCTTGCAAAAGGCACGCTGTCCGCGCCGCCGGACCGCACGCCCGCCGATCGCCGTTTTACCAACCCGCTGTGGGAAAAGCACCCCTATTTCAATTTCGTCAAGCAGCAGTACATGATGAATGCCGAAGCATTGGCGCAGGCGGTCGAGGATGTCGAGGACATGGAGCCGCGCGAGAAGCAGCGGCTCAAGTACTTCTCCCGCCAGATCATCGACATGATGAGCCCGACGAATTTTCTGGCCACGAACCCCGACGCGTTGCAGCGCGCGGTCGATACAGAAGGTGAGAGCCTGATCAAGGGGCTGGAAAACCTGATCAGCGATCTGGAAGCCAACAAAGGCGAGATGATCGTGCGGCTGGCCGACGAGAGCGCCTTCGAGCTGGGTGGCAACATCGCGACGACGCCGGGCAAGGTCGTGTTCCGTAACCGCATGTTCGAGCTCATTCAATATACGCCCACGACCGAGGAGGTGCATAAGACGCCGCTGATCATCTTCCCGCCCTGGATCAACAAGTATTACATCCTTGATCTCAAAGAGCAGAACTCGCTCGTGAAATGGGTGCTCGATCAGGGCTACACTCTGTTCATGGTGTCCTGGGTCAATCCAGATGCCACCTACCGCGATGTTGGGATGGAGGATTACGTCGAGGATGGGTATGTCACCGCATTCAACGAGGGGAAGGCGATCACCGGCGAGAAGGAGATCAATGCAGTGGGATACTGCATTGCGGGCACCACGCTGAGCCTGACGCTGAGCCTGCTCAAGCAGCGCGGCGATACCTCCGTCAAATCCGCAACATTCTTCACCGCGCTTACCGATTTCTCCGATCAGGGCGAGTTTCAGCCGTTCCTGACCGACGATTTCATAGACGGGATCGAGGCGGAGACGGCAGACAAAGGCATTCTGCCTTCGATTGTGATGGCGCGCACTTTCTCGTTTCTGCGCTCCAATGATCTGGTCTATGGGCCGGCGGTTAAAAGCTATATGATGGGGCAGACGCCGCCGGCGTTCGATCTGCTCTACTGGAACGGGGACGGGGCCAATCTGCCCGCTAAAATGGCGATGCAATATCTGCGCGGCCTGTGTCAGCGCAACGAATTAGCCGATGGCGGATATGATCTGTGCGATGCCCATCTCGTGCTCGACGAGGTGGATGTACCGCTCTGTGCCATCGCCTGCGAGACGGATCACATCGCGCCGTGGAAAGACAGCTACCGGGGGGTGCAGCAGATGGGCAGCACCGACAAGACCTTCATCATGACGCAATCGGGCCACATCGCGGGTATCGTAAATCCTCCCAGCAAGGGTAAATACGGTCACTATACCAACAGCGATCTGACGCTGGGGCATGAGGACTGGCTGGCGGGGGCTAAATTTACCGAAGGATCGTGGTGGCCGCGCTGGGGAAAATGGCTCAAGAAACGGTCCGGCAAGATGATTCCGGCGCGTGTTCCTGGTGATAACGGGCAGAAAATTTTATGCGATGCACCGGGCCCCTATGTTGCCGTTAAGGCAAGAGGCTGATTTTTAAAGCGGTTTTGAAACAACCCTGGCGGGATGCTGCGGTGCAGAAAAAACTTGCAATGCCGCAGTGCAGCATCTATATGTTTGTCAGACGCAGAGAGGTGGATGAGCCATCCTAATGCGAGCTGAAATTCAAACGGGGCACGCGTGTGTTCCCATGATGCAAACAAAGGATTACGATAATGGCTACTTCAACAACACCTGACATGACCGCAATGCTCAAAGACATGATGGGCGCATTTCCCGTGGACACGACTTCCATGGAAGCGTCTTTCAAGACATCCGCGACACTGAACGAAAAACTGTCCGGCGTGGCCCTGTCCGCGGTCGAGAAATCCACCGAGATTTCATCCAAGTGGACCAAAGACACCGTCGCAAAGCTGACTGAAATGGCGAAAGCCAAGTCCGAGCCAGCAGACTACGCAAAAGCAATGAGCGATTTCGCGACAGCCTACTCTGAGGCCGCGTCCGAGCACATGGCCGCTTTCGCCGAAGTTGCGAAAAAAGTTCAGATGGAAACTGTCGAGTTGATGATGGCTGCGGGCAAGGACATGTCCGAAGAGGCACAGACCGCGATGAAAAAAGCATCGACAGACGTGCAGGCCGCTGCGAAAAAAGCAACAACCAAGTAAGTTCGGTTTCCGGACATGGCGCCGTCATTCGACGGGCGCAAAATCACTAGGGCGTGCTGGCGACAGCGCGCCCTTTCTTTTTGCATCTGCGAGGTCTAGGCTGCACTGCAGTGCACCTTCGTGGAGGAACTTCAGTGAGCGAGACGGGCAAACCCCTTCTGATCAAGAGATACGCCAGCAGGCGCCTCTACAACACAGAAACAAGCGATTACGTGACGCTCGAGGATATCGCAGGCTTCATCCGCGATGGCCGCGAAGTCCAGATCATCGATTTGAAATCCGGCGACGATCTGACCCGCCAGTATCTCCTCCAGATCATCGCGGAGCATGAAAGCCGGGGCGAGAGCGTGCTGCCGGTCGACGTGCTCAACGACCTGGTGCGCAGCTATATGACCGGCAAGGTCAGCGTTGTGCCGGCGTTCCTGCAACAGTCGTTTGCCATGCTGCGCGACGGACAGGCCAAAGTGGTCGAGAATATGAATTCGATGAACCCCTTGGCAAAAATGCCGGGCTTTGACGCGATGCAGGCGCAGCAGGAAGCTTTCATGAAAGCGATGACCGGCACCTGGCCCGGCACGAAGCAACCGGGAAAAGACGGCACGCCGTCCGCTGAAAGCAGCGAGGATCTCGCCGCGATCAAGCGGCAACTGGCTGAGTTGCAGGAAAAACTCTCGAAGTTGAAGTAACTGCGGAACACCTGCTATTCGACACAAGGCGGGCGGAGGTCCGCCTTTCGCATTTGGCGCTGGTGCTAAACGCCCAGCCTGTCGCGCAGGGAATACCAGCTCATCGCGAGAACAAGCAGCGGCGACCGCAACGCAGAGCCGCCCGGGAACGGTGAGCTGGGCAGTGCGCTGAGCGTATCGAAGCCCTCACCGTCACCTTGCACAGCCCGCGCCATCAACTGGCCCGCATGTGTCGCTGTGCCCACCCCGTGGCCGGAATAGCCCGAGGCCGAGAGTACATTGCGCGAGGTCCGCGCCAGATAGGGCAGGCGCTTCATGGTGATGCCCAGGGTGCCGCCCCAAGCATAATCGATCTTTACATCGCGCAACTGCGGAAACACCACGGACATCGGTTTGCGCACTTTGGCGGCAATATCAGCCGGGAAGCGGTAGCCGTAACTCTCCCCGCCGCCGAACAGCAGACGCCCATCGTGGCTCAACCTGAAATAATTCACGACGAAACGGCTGTCTGCCACGGCCACATCACGCGGCAGCACATCCTTGATACGCTCCCCCAAGGGCTCTGTCGCCGCGATGAAATTGTTGATTGGCATCACGCGGGCTGCCACGCGGCGGTTGAGCCCGCCGAGGTATCCGTTACACGCAAGGATCACATGATCCGCCACCACATGCCCTCCGTCGGTGCGCACGGTGGCAGGCGTGCCTTCGTCGACGCCATGCACGGCAGAGCGCTCGAAGATCCTGACCCCCGCTGCCACAGCGGCGCGCGCAAGGCCAAGCGCGAAATTGAGCGGGTGCAGATGTGCTGCGCCCATATCGAGAATGCCGCCGCGATAGTCGGGCGAGGGGCAGACTGATTGCAGGCCCGCATGATCAAGCGTTTCAATCTGGTCATAGCCGTAGGTGCCCGCCAACAGATCGGCATATTCATGCAGGTGCCGGACTTCTTTGTCACTCGACCCGGTCCAGGCGACGCCGGGTTTGAGGTTGCAGTCGATCCCGTGATCCGCGATCAGCGATTTTACCAGATTTTTGGCATCTTCGCCCAGTTCCCAGAGTTTGGCCGCCTCTGGCGCGCCGACCAGTGCCTCAAGCGCGTCCTGCTCCATCCGCTGGCCCGATCCGAGCTGCCCGCCATTGCGTCCCGAGGCACCGAAGCCCACGCGCTGCGCATCGAGCAGCACCACATCGCGGCCCGCTTGCGCCAGATGCAGCGCTGCGGAGAGGCCGGTATAGCCTGCGCCAATCACGCATACATCTGCTTTGTACGCGCCTTTCAGCGGCGCGAACGGCGCGAGCGGCGTGGCGGTAGCGGCGTACCAGCTCGGCGGATATTCTCCGAGGATGTCGTTGGCGTAGAGCAGATTCATCAGACGTTCAGCAGCAGGTGTTCACGCTCCCAAGGGGAGATCACTTGCAGGAATTCATCGTATTCCGCCTCTTTCACGATGCCGTAGACCCGCACGAACTCGGGGCCCAGAACTTCGTGCAGGGCCGTCGCTTCGCCGAAGATCCGCAGCGCCTCGCCCATTGTACGGGGGATATCCCCATCGCCGTCATAGGCGTCGCCCTTGAACTCGGCCAGGGGCATCTTGGCTTCCTTGAGGCCCAGATAGCCGCAGGCGAGCGAAGCCGCGATGCCCAGATAGGGATTGCAATCCATGCCCGCCAGACGGTTCTCGACCCGCCGCGCGGCAGGGCTCGACAGGGGCACACGGATGCCCGTGGTGCGGTTGTCGCGGCCCCATTCGAGGTTGATCGGTGCGGCGTGATCTTTGACGTAGCGGCGGTAGCTGTTCACGTAAGGAGCGATCACGGCCAAGGCGGCGGGCATGTGATTTTGCAGCCCTGCGATGAAATGCATGAAGGGTTCCGTCTCCTCGCCCTTCGCATCGGAAAACATGTTCTTTCCGGTTTTGCCATCGAGTACGGAATGGTGGATGTGCATCGCAGAGCCCGGCTCGTCCGCGATCGGTTTGGCCATGAAGGTGGCGTAGCAATCGTGGCGCATCGCCGCTTCACGGATCAGGCGCTTGAAATAAAACACTTCGTCCGCGAGCTTGACCGGATCGCCGTGCAGCAGATTGATCTCAAGCTGGCCTGCGCCGCCCTCCTGTGTGATCCCGTCGATCTCGAAGCCTTGCGCCTCCGCAAAATCATATATGTCGTCGATCACGGGGCCGAATTCATCGACCGCCGTCATTGAATAGGCCTGTCGTGCGGCAGCGGGACGCCCCGAGCGGCCCATCATCGGCTTGATTTCCTGCGCGGGATCCAGATTGCGTGCGGTCAGATAAAATTCCATTTCGGGTGCGACCACAGGCTCCCAGCCCTCGGCGCGGTAGAGCTCCACCACACGTTTGAGCACGTTGCGCGGGCTGAACGGCACCTCGTTTCCGTCGCGGTCATAGGCGTCATGGATGACCTGAAGGGTCCAGTCGGCGGTCCACGGCGCGGCGGTTGCGGTACTCATGTCCGGACGCAGCACCATATCGCGCTCGATGAAGCCTTCGGCGCCAGCCGCCTCTCCCCATTCGCCGGTGATCGTCTGGTAGAAGATGCTGTCAGGCAGGTGAAAGCTGTCCTGGCGCGCGAACTTGGAGGCGGGCACTGCCTTGCCGCGCGCGATGCCCGGAAGATCGGGGATGATACATTCGACCTCGTCCAGACGGCGATCTTTGAGATAGTCGGTGGCGGCGGTGGGGAGCTTTTCTTGCCAGTCTTGCATCACGTCCTCGATTTTGATTTTAGGAACTGTGCCATTCGGGTGGCGATAGTGTCGCTGTCGGTCGGGTGGGCCAGGGTGGCTGCGGCTGCTTCGAGCTGTTCATCCGGAACCACGCCCTTGCCCCGTGTCTTGATCAGGCCATCGATGAAGGTGGCGGGAAATTCTGGGTGCGGCTGGACCGTCCATATACTGTCACCGTAGGCCAGCATCGCATTGGCGCAAAAATCGGAGCTGCCCACGACGCGGGCGCCTCGCGGCAGCTCCACCACCTGATCCTGATGCCAGGCGTTCAACGCCACATTCTGCCCGTCCAGCATATACTCCGTGCGCCCCACTGACCACCCGCCTGCGAATTTCTCGACTTTGCCGCCCAATGCCTGTGCGATAATCTGATGGCCAAAGCACACGCCGACCAAGGGCTTGCCCGACGCCTGAATGGCGCGGATCAGATCCTCGAGGGGCTGGATCCAGTCGTGATCCTCGTAAGCGCCGTGTTTTGATCCGGTGATGAGCCAGCCATCGGCGTTCTGGGGTCCCTCAGGAAACTCCCCATCCACCACTGAAAACGTCTCGAACTCGAAATCATTGCCGTCGAGCAACCTCTCGAACATCTGGTCGTAATTGCCCAAGGTTTCGATCATCTCCTCAGGGGAGTGGCCCGTACGCAGGATGCCTATTTTCATAATCTACACCGTGTCCAGATAGATTTCGACCTGCTCGGCCCGATCGAGCTCTTCCATATAGTGCAGCTCCTGACGCTTTGTCAGCACAAGGTTCTGGATCAACTCCGGTGCGAAGATGCGCGCGATATGGGGGTCTGTCTCGAATGCGTCAATTGCGGTGGCCCAAGTGTTGGGGATCTGCGGCAGATCTGCGGCATAGGCGTTGCCGGTGATCGGCGCAGGCGGCTCTCGGCCGTCCTCGATCCCGTTGATCGCAGCACCCAGCACGGCGGCCAACATCAGATAGGGATTGACGTCGCCACCCGATACACGGTGCTCGATCCGGCGCGCGGCGGTCGAGCCCGAGGGGATGCGGATGGAAGAGGTGCGGTTCTCGTAGGCCCAGCTGACGCCCGTGGGTGCGTGGCTGCCGGGCACCATCCGGTCGAAGCTGTTGGCATGGGGCGCGAAGATCAGCGCGGAGCCCATCATGGCCTCCAGACAACCGGCAACAGCATGGCGCATGATGTCCGTGCCCTCGGGCCCTTTGTTGTCAAAGACGTTGTTTCCCTCGGTGTCGATCACCGAGAAATGCGTGTGCAGGCCGGATCCGGGATAATCCTCATACGGTTTCGCCATGAAGCTTGCAGCGAAGCCGTGGCGCCGTGCGAGCCCGCGCACCAACATCTTGAACAGCCAGGCATCGTCTGCAGCGCGCAGGGCGTCGTCGCAATGCATCATGTTGATCTCGAACTGGCCAAGCCCCGCCTCTGAAATGGCGGTATCGGCGGGAATATCCATCTCCTCGCACGCATCATAGAGATCGGTGAAGAATTCATCGAACTGGTCCAGCGCACGAATGCTGAGGGTCTCCGCTCCCTTGCGCCGCTTGCCGGAGCGCGGCGACAAAGGCACCTGAAGCTTGCGGCCTGAATCGTCGATGAGGAAGAATTCGAGCTCGACCGCGCAGACCGGCGTGAGGCCGCGTGATTTGAACCGCTCCAGCACTGCCCGAAGGGCGTGACGCGGATCCCCGCCATAGGGGCGGCCATCCTCGTGGAACATCCAGATGGGCAGTAGGGCGGATGGGGCCTCGAGCCAAGGCATTGGCATGAAGCCCCGCTCCGTCGGCTTCAGTACGCCGTCGCGGTCACCGCTGTCGAACACCAGCGGGCTGTCGTCTATGTCTTCGCCCCAGATGTCGAGATTGAGCACGGAAAATGGAAAACGTGTACCCTCCACCGCGACCTTGTCGGCGAACCGCGTCGGGATCCGCTTGCCGCGCGGCACGCCATTGAGATCGGCGGCGGCCACACGGATGGTGCGGACAGAAGGGTTTTTACGAAGCCAGTTGTGCATAGGTCACCATTTGGGGTGCGCTGGCACATGTCAGAGCGCATTGGCGCACAACCGACTTCCGGTGGCCAGCGCCACGAGATTTGATCAAATTATAAATACTACCGTATCAGATTGGGGCGCAAGCGCATTTTTTGGCGGTATTCAGAGGGTAAGTGGCGGTTCAACCGGCGGTTTACAAGGCCGAAGGCGCCGATCACTACAAGGGTGAGCAGCACGAAATATCCCGCAAGGATCGGATAGGGAATGAAAGGGTTGAAGGTCTTGTCGGCGAAATAACTCGCATAATACAGGGCGTCGCCGCGCTGCTGCCAGGCCGGAAAACTGGAAATATAGACCAGCGTCGTGGCATGAAACAGAAAGATCGCCTCATTGGTGTAGGCAGGCCAGGCGAGGCGCAGCATGGTGGGCCATATCACGCGGCGAAACCGGGCCCATCCGGCAAGGCCGTAAGCATCAGCCGCCTCCACATCGCCCTTGGGTATCGATTGCAGTGCGCCCCGAAATATCTCCGCCGAATAGGCAGAAGTGTTGCAGAATAGAACGATGACTGCACCGACCCAAGCAGAGGTGAACGGATCGAATATGGGAAACTGCGCCTTGAGGCTGAGGAAGACGAAATATGCGAAGAAAAACTGGATGAAAAGTGGCGAGCCCCGGAAGATGAAGACGAACCATTCCGACGGTTTGCGCAGCCACCATCGGGGGCTTGCTTTGCCCATGGCCAGTGCGATCGCGAAGAAAAAACCGAACACCAGAGCAGTGAGGCCAAAATAGACGTTCCAGATCATGCCGGAGCCGATCAGGGTGAACTGCTCGCACAGGGTGAAATCCTCGCGCGGGAGAAGCCGCTCTCCGATGCCGACCGCGCGCAGGCCGTAATCCTGAATGGTCTGGAGGCAGCTCACACCAGTTTCCTTTGCGCTTCGCCGCCCGTGGTGGCCTGCCCGTAGGTCAGCCGCGTCATCAGCCGTGCCAGAACGATTTCGGAAACGCGTGTGAACGCCAAATAAAACACCAGCAACGCAAGGAAATACCAAATCCGCCAGTCAGGATGGGGGTAATCGGTAAAACGTGTGGTTTTGGATCCGCCAAGCTCACGAGCCCAATAGACGATATCTTCGACTCCGAGCAAAAACAGCAGCGGCGTGGCCTTGATCAGGACCATCCACAAATTGCCCAGACCTGGCAGAGCATAGACCCACACCTGAGGCACGAGAATGCGGCGGAATATCTGGCGCTGCGACATGCCGTAGGCTTCTGCCGTTTCCAGCTGGGCGCGTGGCACGGCGCGCATGGCACCGTAGAGCACATTGGCGGCGAAGGCGCCGAACACGATGGCGAAGGTCAGCACTGCAAGGGCAAAGCCGTAGGTCTCATGGATCCATTGCGGTGCGTTGCCCAGTGGCATTTTGGCGGCCTGACAGACGATGAAATCATTGCCTTGGCGGATCGGCTGGTCCCAGCCGGGACACAGGGCCTTGTGGCGCAGATACTCGATGCCCTGATCCAGGGCGATCACGAAGAACAGGAAAAACGCGATATCCGGGATGCCGCGAACCACGGCGATATAGGTCTGGCCTGCCCAACGCAGCGGCGCAAAGCGGGATCGCGCGGCAGAGGCTCCGCCAAAGCCGAGCAACAGTGCTGCCGGTGCCGTAATGGCCAGCAGCGCGAGTACGGTCAGCACCGACCAGTAGAGATTCATGTGCTTGCCCGTCGTCAGGTAGCAGCTCAGCCAGGTGAGGCCGTCGATCTGGGAAGGGTCGGCGCAGGAACTGAAGATGGTGCTGCTTTCTCTAAGCGCCTGTTCGGCGCGCGGAAGGGTGGAGTTAACGGGTCAAATGAAGAAGAGGGACGGCGCGATGCCGTCCCCGATGGTCGCTTACTCGAAAATCTTCGCGTCGTCGCCGAACCACTTTTTGATGGCAGCGTTGATGGTGCCATCGTCCTTCATGGACTGGATTGCCGCGTCGAACTTGGCTTTGAGCTCCGTGTCGCTTTCGCGCAGGCCCATGCCGATGCCGCCGCCCAGAGGCACGTCATCTCCCACAAACACAAGCTCGCCACCGGATTCGTCCACTGCAGGGACAAGGGCGTCCTTATCCGCGAATACGGCGTCGGCCTCGCCGTTGCGGACGGCGGCGACTGTCTCGTCGTAGGTCGCGAATTCGAGCAGGGTCGCGCCGCTTTCAGCGACATAGCCTGCCTGAATGGTGCTGGTCTGCGCTGCGATCACGCCACCGGAAATGTCCGCATCCGCAGAAAGAGCAGCGTAGGCGGAGGCCGCCGGGGGCATGTAGTTCTGGGTGAAGTCGATGACTTCCTCACGCTCGTCGGTGATGCTCATGCCTGCGATGATCGTATCGTAGTTACCGGAGGTGAGGTTGGGGATGATGCTGTCCCATTCGTTGGTGACCCACTCGCAGGTCAACTCGGCGCGTGCGCACAGCTCGTCGCCGATCTCGCGCTCGTAGCCGTCAACTTCACCTGAATCGTTCAGAAAGTTATAGGGAGGATAGGCGCCTTCGGTGCCCATGCGGATGGTTTTGGCGTGGCTTTCGGCAAAGGCTGTGCCTGCGGTCAGGGCCAGCATGGATGTGGCGAGGATAAGGTTTTTCATTAAGTGTCTCCTGAGGTGTACCATTTACGGTTTATGCGGCGCGGGTTGCCGAAAGAAACCCGCGCAGTCGCTCTGATTTGGGCGCGCCGAACAGCGTCTCGGGCGGCCCTTGTTCTTCGATCATGCCATTGTGTAGAAACACGGCCGTATCCGATACGTCGGCGGCCAGTTTCATATCGTGGGTCACGATCATCATCGTGCGTCCCTCGGCGGCAAGATCCTTGATGACTTTGATGACTTCCTGTTCCAGCTCGGGATCGAGCGCGCTGGTGGGCTCGTCGAACAGAAGCGCTTCGGGCTCCATGCACAGGGCACGCGCGATGGCCGCGCGCTGCTGCTGGCCACCTGACAGCTGGGCGGGATAGACATCGCATTTATCGCCAATCCCGACCTTGTCGAGATAGGCACGGGCGGCAGCTTCGACATCGGCGCGGGCGCGCGCCAGCACGGTCACCGGTGCCTCCATCACATTCTCAAGGATGGTCATATGTGCCCAAAGATTGAACTGCTGGAACACCATGCTGAGATTGGTACGGATGCGCAGCACCTGTTTCGCGTCCGCAGGGCGACGCGATTGTGCGCTGCCGCGCCAGCGCACAGGCTCACCCTTGAACAAGACTTCGCCTTGTTGGCTGTCCTCCAAAAGATTGCAGCAGCGCAGCAGTGTGGATTTGCCAGACCCCGACGAGCCTATCAGCGAGATGACATGCCCGCGCGGGGCGGTAATGCTCACGCCTTTCAATACTTCCAGCGCACCATATGCTTTATGGAGGTCGCGGATCTCGATCACGGGGGTCTCTGATGTCACAGGGCAGCCATTTATTGCAGGTCCAGCGAGAGTAAAACGCCAGAATCACTCTCTATGCAATGCGCAATGGTTTCCGTGAGCCCTTCACGCAGGGTAAAGCGCGGGGCTTATCCTTCCGCGCGTTGTCTTGCCTGCGCGCTGTCCATATCGGTGACGCCGAGCAAATTTGCTACCAGCCGGAGCAGAGCGTCCTCTTCCTTGGCGCGTGCACCGTCTGCAAGGGCGACGCGCCAGAGCGCTTCGACCACACCGCGGCGATCCTCGTAGGCAACGGCATCCTTGATCGCGCGGGTGAATCGGACTGTGTCAGGTGCTTCAGCCTCGAGGGCCTCGGCATCCACCATCAGCGCGTCGCGCCCGGCATCATCGAGACCGTATCGGGTTTTGACGATGCTCTGGATACGCGTGCGCTCGGCGAGGCTGTACTCATTGTCGGAGCGCGCAACGCGCACCAGTAAAGCGGTCAGGGCCAGACGCGCATCGGCATCGGGCAGTGGGG
>JAGXHD010000161.1 GCA_024636395.1 Sulfitobacter sp. | reverse complement strand
GGGTGATGAGCGAGGACAGCGGGATCTGCGGAACATGCGCAGGCAGGACTGGACCGGTGGCCACGATCCTGATCTCGCGGGCCTGCACGCGTACCAGACGTACCACGGTAGCGGTGACGCCGGAGAGGCGGCGCTTGAAATTGGGGGCGATCACCTCGATCTGTGCGGAGTTCTTCATGCGAGCCTCAATGCTGTGATCAATTGGGTGGCGATGGCGTCGAGTTTGCCGGCCTCAGCGTTGGCAAAGCCTTCAGCGGCGGACACGGCAGTTTTGCGGTCTTTTGCGTCACGCAGTAGCGTGTCGACCTGTGCGGCTAGATCCTGCGCCCCGTCAACGAGGCGCGCGGCGCCGGCCTGCGCGATCGCCTCGTAGGTTTCGGCAAAATTGAAGACATGAGTGCCCGACAAGACGGTGGCGCCGGATTGCGCAACCTCGAAGGGATTATGACCGCCGATGGGCAGCAGCGAGCCGCCGAGGAAGACGATCTGGCTCAGGGCGAACCAGCTGCCCAGCTCGCCCAGCGTATCGGCGAGATAGACGGCATCGGCTGGAAGTGCGCCGGTACTGCGCCGGGTGTAGCCCAGTCCGGCAGCGGCGATCAGGCGCGCCACCTCGCCGCCGCGCTCGGGGTGGCGCGGGACAAGGATCAGCAGCAGATCGGGATGGCGCTCGCGCAACAGCGCGTGTGCGGCAAGGACAATCTCCTCCTCGCCCGCGTGGGTCGATGCGGCGATCCATGTGCTGCGCTCGCCGAGCGCCGAGCGCGCATCGTCGATTAGCACCTCGTTGCGGGGCGGGGGAGCGGCGAATGATTTCAGGTTCTCGCCGCGCACCACCCGGGAAGCCGGCGCCTGTATCCGCAGCATGGCGTCTGACATGGCATCGTTTTGTGTCAGGATCAGATCGAACACGTCGAGCAGGTAGGCGGCAAGAGCGGGGCGTTTGGCCCAGGCTTGCAGTGAGCTTTCCGACAATCGCGCGTTGACCAGCGCCATGGCGGCGCCCGTCGCCCGGGTGCGGCGCAGCATCTGCGGCCAGAGCTCGCTTTCTACGAAAACAGCGGCATCGGGGCGCCAGCTCGTCAGGAAACGCTTGAGTGGGCCGGGCGCGTCCAATGGGGCGAACTGATGCACGCAGCGCGGTGGCATGCGGCGTGCGATGAGGGTGGCGGAGGTGGGGGTGCCGGAGGTAATCAGAAAATGTGCCTGCGGGAGCAATGCTCCGATCCGCGTTATCAGTGCCAGAACCGACAGGCTTTCTCCAACCGATGCCGCGTGAAACCAGATGAGTGTCCCTTCGCTGCGTGGTGCGCTGGCGTGGCCGAGCCTTTCCCTCGCGCGCTCGGGCGAGACACCTGCCTTGCGCAGTTTTGAGATGCTCAGAGCTGATGCAACCGGCAAAAGCACCATGCTGAAAGCAACATAGAGCCTGTAGAGCAGGGGCATGCGCACCGGGTTCAGCCGCCCGTGTGGCTCATGTGGCGGGGCATCTGGCCATCGAGCTTTTGGCGTGAATAGTCGAAATCATGGCCTTTCGGCTTGAGATTGATCGCGGCACGGATGGCGTCTTCGAGCGGGCCATCGTCGTCGGGGTGTGCGCGCAGCGGGGCACGCAGATCAGCGCTGTCTTCCTGTCCAAGGCACAGGTAAATCTCACCGGTGCAGGTCAGGCGCACGCGGTTGCAGGACTCACAAAAATTATGGCTCAGCGGCGTGATGAAGCCGATCTTCTGGCCTGTTTCTTCCAGCCGCACGTAGCGCGCGGGGCCGCCGGTTTTCTCCGCCAGATCGGTCACGGTATATTGCTCGGCATAAGCCGCGCGCACGTCGCGCAGGGACCAGTATTGCCCAATCCGGTCCTCGTTGCCGATGTCGCCCATGGGCATGACCTCGATCCATGTCAGATCCATGTCGCGCTCGGCGCACCACTGGGTGATCTGCCCCAGTTCCGGCTCATTAAAGCCTTTGAGCGCTACGGCATTGATCTTGACCCGCAGGCCCGCCGCCTGTGCCGCATCAATCCCGCGCAACACCTGTGGCAACCGGCCCCAACGGGTCACTTCGGCAAATTTCGCCTCGTCGAGCGTATCGAGCGAGATGTTGACCCGCCGCACGCCTGCCGCATAGAGATCAGCCGCGTATTTCTCAAGCTGGCTGCCGTTGGTGGTCAGCGTCAGTTCCTTGAGCGCGCCGCTGTCCAGATGCCGCTTCATCCCCCGGAAAAAGGTCATGATTCCGCGCCGGACCAGCGGCTCTCCACCGGTGATCCGCAGCTTTTGAACACCCAGTCCGATAAAGGTCGAACACATGCGGTCCAGCTCCTCCAGCGTAAGCAATTCACGCTTGGGCAGGAAGGTCATGTTCTCGGACATGCAGTATACACAGCGAAAATCACAGCGGTCCGTAACGGAGACACGCAGATAAGTGATCGCGCGGGCGAAGGGGTCAATCAGAGGTGCTGTCATATGAACAGTCGTACAGGTGGCCCCAAGGGGGAGCAAGCCTGATTTGAATAGGGGTTGGAGCGGGATGCGGGGTGGCGTACTGTAGAGGCATGAGAATTATTGACAAATATCCCTTTCTGCCGATGGGCCTTACCGTTGCTGCGATGGGTCTTAGTGCCTGTGCACAATTAGGCATCGTGCGGCCCGATTCAGCCCCCGCAGCGCCCCTCGGTGCCGCGACTACAGCACCTCCGACGTCGGTCCTCACGTCTGCGTTGCCGCCGCCTGCTGCCGCCAAGACGCAAGAGGCGCTCGATACCACAACTGCTGCCCAACGCGCCGAAGCCGCGACACCCGCTTCGTCGCCAGCCGGCACAAAAAGCCTCGGCACTACGATCGCCAGCCTTGGAAGCCCAACCGAGCCGGGCTTCTGGCTGAAAACGCCTTTGGTGACCGCTGAGGCAGCAGGCCGCGTGAAAAACACTGCGAACGGAAAATCTTCCGCAGTGACTTTGATCCCGTTGGCGGGCCCTGCTACGGGCGGCAGCCAGTTGTCGCTTCCAGCCATGCGCCTGATCGAGGCGTCCCTCACGGATCTTACCGAACTCGAAGTGACCTCCGGCGGCTGATGCGCACTGCGGCGCATCAGATGCTGTCCCTGCCACCGGGCACTTCATTTTTCCTGTAAACTCAAATCCGCCGGTTCCTGCAACAGGTGCCCCGAGAGTTCATCGCATCAGGCGCTTCGCTTCTTTGCGCGCGAAGGGTTTCATGGCATCCCCGTGCGCGTCCAAAAACGCCGTGACGCGGGCCGGGTCGTGTTTGCTCAGATCCCGTAGCCATGATCCGATGGCTTTTTGAATGAACCATTGTGAATCGATGGCATAGTCTGCGGCCCAGCCCAGCACACGCTCGCGCGTGTCCAGATCGGCGGGTTTGGGATTGGCGAGTTTGGCCCAGGGCAGGGTGATGACCAGCGCCGCGCGGCGGGTCCACATATGCTCGGAGCGGGTCCAGCCCTCGACGCGGTCGAGGCGGGTGGGATTGGCCACAAGCCGCTTTGCGCCTGCGGCACAGGCATGATCGGCAATAGCCCAGCTGTCGAAGTCACGGTACCATGTCGCGATGAGCTGCCAGGCGGGCTCGTCATCGGGGCGCAGGCGTGCTTGAGTCAGCAATTTGGCGGCTGCAATGCGCGCCTCGAATATATCGCTGCGCCACAGGCCATCCGCGACTGCCACGCGCGCGGGCAAGTCGAGCGCCTCGCGCCAATCTGTAACCAGATCGTTGATCTGCGGATTGGTAAGGCCCAGATATATCCGATCCGCCTTGTGGTAGGCGCGCAAATCTTCAGCACGGAAGGGATCGGCTGCCGCGTGCAGGGCGTCGAGATAGGGTTCATGCATTGTCGGTGTCAGGCAGGATATGCGTGGGCATCCCGTCAATAGTAGCGCGGTTGCGCTCGTTCCAATAGGTCTCGATCCCGTCGCGGCCCTTGTCTGCGGACCATTTGGCAAGCACGTCGCGCTCGCTTACGTGGTCGAAGAAGGGCACGGCATAGCCGCAGGAAGTCTGTATCATGTCAACTTTCATATCATAGATCTGGCGTGCGCCGTCGTCGTGGGCGAACTGCGCGTTGACAGGGGCGAACTCCGCGTCGCGGGGATGCAGGGTTCGGGCGGTGCCGTATGCGCGTAGGATCATGGGCCTAGCCTCAAATCCGCACCACATCAGCGTCATGCGGTTGATGCGGGCGAGATGTGCGGCGGTCTCGTTTCCCGATCCGGTCAGGTTGCGCCAGATGATCCGGTCGGGTGCCAATACGCGCAGGCTGTCCATGCCTTTGGGGGAGATGTTTACCCGACCGTCGGGAGCAGCGGTGCCGCAAAAGAAGATATGTTGCGCCGCGATGAAATTGCGGTGGTCGTCGTCGATTGTGTCGAACTGTTTGGCTACTACTCCACCGTCACGGATTTGGCAAGGTTGCGGGGCTGGTCCACATCGGTGCCCTTGGCGACAGCCGTGTGGTAGGCAAGCAGCTGGGCCGGGATCGCGTAGAGGATGGGCGCGATGGCATCCGCGACGTCGGGCATCTCGATCGTGTCCCAGACGCCCTGACTGGCCTCTGCGAGCCCCTCGCGGTCCGAGATCAAGATAACTTTACCCTTGCGTGCCATGACCTCCTGCATGTTGCTTACGGTCTTGTCGAAGAGGGCATCGCGCGGGGCCAGAACAACCACCGGCACCTCCTCGTCTACCAAAGCGATAGGGCCATGCTTGAGCTCGCCGGACGCATAGGCTTCGGCGTGGATGTAGCTGATTTCCTTCAGCTTTAACGCGCCTTCATGGGCCAGAGGATAAAGCGGGCCACGGCCAAGGAAAAGTACATCGCGCGCGTTCGCCAGTTTGCGCGCGGTCAAAGCGATCGCGTTGCTCTGATCGAGGGCTTCGGCCATGAGCGCAGGCAGGCGGCGCAGGTGCGCCAAGTGATCCTGCCGCGCCTCCTCGGTGATCTCGCCGCGGTCGGCTGCGGCCTTGAGGGCGAGCAGGAAGAGCACGGTCAACTGGCAGGTAAACGCCTTGGTCGAGGCTACGCCGATCTCGACGCCCGCGTGGATCGGCAAAGCCAGATCGCTTTCGCGGGCGATGGAGGATTCAGGCACGTTGATGACCGACATGATCGTATCGGCTTTGCCCTTGCAATAGCGCAGGGCGGCGAGGGTGTCCGCCGTCTCGCCCGACTGGCTCACGAACAGCGCAACGGAGCGCGCTGGGATCGGCGGCTCGCGGTAGCGGAACTCGGAGGCCACATCGACCTCGACAGGCAAGCGCGCGATCTGCTCGAACCAGTATTTCGCCGTGAGGCAGGCCAGAAAGGCGGTGCCGCAGGCGACCATCGTGATGCGGTCGACGTTCTTGAAGTCGATTTGCGGATCGGGCAGGCGGATCTCGCCCGATGCGCCGAGGTAATGGCCGATGGCATCGGCGATCACGGTGGGCTGCTCGGCGATTTCCTTTGCCATGAAATGCTTGTGGCCGCCCTTGTCGATGCGCGTGGCACTGATCTGGATGGTGCGGATCTCGCGTGTGACGGGATTTCCGCCGACATCGAACACCGACGCACCTGCGCGGGTGATGAAGGCGTGATCGCCCTCTTCGAGATAGCTGATACGGTCGGTCATGGGCGACAAGGCGATGGCATCGGAGCCCAGATACATCTCGCCCTCTCCGTAGCCGATGGCCAGTGGGGAGCCCTTGCGCGCCGCGATCATCAGATCATCCTCGCCGTCGAAAAGAAACGCCAGCGCGAAGGCGCCATGCAACTTGCTGAGCGTCTCGACCGCCGCCTCCTGCGGCGTCAGGCCCTGTGCCATGAGGTGCTGGGCCATCATCGCGACGGTTTCGGTGTCGGTATCGGTAACGGGGGTGATGCCATAAGTGGCAAGCTCGGCGCGCAACTCGCGGAAATTCTCGATGATGCCGTTATGGACCACGGCGACCGGGCCCGCGCGATGGGGGTGGGCGTTGTTGGCGTTGGGCTCTCCGTGGGTGGCCCAGCGGGTGTGCCCGATGCCTGATTTGCCCGCCAGCGGCTCGTGCACCAACAGATCACTCAGGTTCACCAGCTTGCCCACGGCGCGGCGGCGGTCGAGCGTGCCACCGTTCACTGTGGCGATCCCCGCGCTGTCATAGCCGCGATACTCAAGCCGTTTAAGCGCTTCGACCAGAATGGGCGCTGCCTCGTGGTCGCCCAAAACCCCTACAATTCCGCACATGTCAGCTGCCCCGCTGTGTTCTGGCCTTTTTGGCCTTTAGCATCTCGATGAGCTTGCGCGCCATGCCCGGCTTCTCCACCTGCGGCGCGCGGGCCAACGCAAGCGCGTCTGGCTCGACATCCGATGTGATCACGGATCCGGAGCCGGTCATCGCCCCGTCGCCGATATGGACGGGCGCCACGAGCATGGTATTGGAGCCGATGAACGCCCGCGCACCGATGTGGGTGTGGTGCTTCATTACCCCGTCGTAGTTGCAGGTGATGGTGCCCGCCCCGATGTTGGCGCGCGCGCCAACGAAGGCATCGCCGACGTAGCTGAGATGATTGATCTTGGCGCCTTCGGCCACAACGGCATTCTTGATCTCAACGAAATTGCCGACGCGGGTGTTTTCCTCCAGTTCGGTGCCGGGGCGCAGGCGCGCGTAGGGCCCCACGACCGCCCCGCGCGAGACATGGCAGCCCTCAAGATGGCTGAAAGCGCGAATGCGCGCGCCGGATTCCACCGTCACGCCGGGGCCGAAAAAGACGTTCGGCTCAATCAGGGTGTCGCGTCCAATGACCGTATCGCGGGCTAGAAAAACGGTGTCTGGCGCTTGCAGCGTCACGCCGTCCTCCATCAGAGTTGCGCGCGCGCGCAGCTGGAACGCGGCTTCTGCCTGTGCGAGCTGTGCGCGGGAGTTGATGCCCAGCGTCTCCGCCTCGTCACAGGTGACGGCGGTGGCGGATAGGCCACGCGCGCGTGCGAGCGCTATGATATCGGTCAGGTAGTATTCGCTTGCCGCGTTGTCGTTGCCGACCGTGTCAATCAGATCGAACAGAAGGTCGGACTTGCAGGCGATCACGCCACTGTTGCACAGGGTGATCATGCGCTCGGCCTCACTCGCATCCGTATACTCCACGATCCGCTCGAGCGACGCACCCTCCATGATCAGGCGGCCGTAGCGGCCCGCATCGGCGGCCTCGAACCCCAGCACGACGACATCGGCCCTCTCCGCAGCGCGCAGCATCCGCTTCAGCGTGTCGGAGGATACGAAAGGCGTATCGCCGTATAACACGATCGCGATCCCGGTGAAGCCTGCCAGCGCGTTTTTGGCCTGCGCGACCGCATGGGCGGTGCCGAGCTGTTCGTCCTGCACCACCACTATCACGGTCTCGTCATAGTCGATGGCCGCTGCGGTGACCGCATCCGCCCCGTGACCCGCCACGATGACAGTTCTTTCAGGCTCCAGCAGCGTACCGGCGGCCATCGCGTGCACCAGCATCGGCTCACCGGCAATGGGGTGCAACACTTTGGGCAGTTCGGAATTCATCCGCGTGCCTTTGCCTGCGGCAAGGATGATCAGGATGGTATTCATGGTCTGTCCGTTCTGCTCTTGTGTTTTTTCCTGTTTAACCGATGGGGAGGTTGGCGCAAGGTGGGTCCGGATCACTTCGGGTTGCGGGTTGCAACAGTATCGAGGTCGCAGTACGCCGGAGGAGGCGGAGTGTGTTGGGGGATGCGAATGAAAACGGTGGTGTTTGATCTGGACGGCACGTTGGCCGATACGAGCAGTGATCTGATCGCGGCGGCCAATGCTTGTTTCCGTGATATGGACGCAGGCGATCTGCTGGATCCGGCAAAAGACGCTGCCACGGCCCTGCGCGGCGGGCGCGCGATGCTGCGGCTGGGGATGGAGCGGATGGGACGGACGGCAGATGATCCGCTGATCGACAAATATTACGATGCCTTGCTCGAGCATTACGCGCGCGACATCGCCACGCATACGCGGCTCTACGACGGTGCGATGGACAGCGTGGCCGAGCTCAAGCTGCGCGGCTATCTCGTGGCGATTTGTACCAACAAGCCCGAGCGGCTGGCCCATGAGCTGCTGACACGGCTTGGTATCCGTGATCATTTTGCTGCAATGCTGGGCGCCGATACGCTGCCCGTGCGCAAGCCTCATCCCGAGCATCTGTTCGAGACGGTGCGCCGTGCGGGGGGCGATCCCACGCAATGCCTCCTGGTCGGCGATACGGCCACGGACCGTAATACCAGCAAAGCGGCGGGCAGACCCTCCATTCTTGTAACCTTCGGCCCGGCGGGGGCGGATATGGCGTCCTTGGTGCCCGACGCGCTGCTGGAGCGCTATAGCGATCTTCCCGATCTGGTGGAACGGATCTTGGGAAAGGTGTGAGACATGAGTGACGTGTTTCGGGGAAGTTTCACCCAGCAGGAGCCGATCCCGGAAGCCGGGATCGAAGCGGCGGTGGCAGTGATGCGCAGCGGGCGGCTGCACCGCTATAACACTGCGCCCGGCGAGATTGCGCAGACTGTGCTGCTTGAGCAGGAATTCGCCGCGAGCGTGGGGGCGACATACTGTCTTGCTGTGGCGTCAGGCGGCTACGCGATGGCCACGGCCCTGCGTGCGGTGGGGGTGAAGGCAGGCGACCGCGTGCTGACTAATGCCTTTACGCTGGCGCCCGTGCCCGGCGCGATCGCCGCCGTGGGCGCGGTGCCGGTGTTCGTCGGCGTGACGCCTTTGCTGGTGTTGGATCTTGAGGATCTGGCGGCCAAGGCGGACCAGAGCAGCGTCTTGCTGTTGAGCCACATGCGCGGGCATCTGTGCGATATGGACCGCCTCATGGAGATCTGCGACGCGGCAGGTATCACGGTGATCGAGGATTGCGCCCATACCATGGGGGCTGCCTGGAACGGCAAGCCCTCCGGAACATGGGGCACGGTGGGGTGTTATTCGTGCCAGACCTACAAGCATATGAACGCGGGCGAGGGCGGGCTGCTGGTGACCGATGATGCGCAGGTGGCGGCGCGGGCGATCATGTATTCGGGGAGCTACATGCTCTATGAGAGCCATCTTGCAGGCCCGCCGAAGGAGGCGTTCGAGACGATCCGCTACGAGACACCCAACATCTCCGGGCGGATGGACAATCTACGCGCGGCGATCCTGCGGCCGCAACTGGCCGATCTCGCGACTCAGTGCGCCCGCTGGAACGAGCGGTATTTTGCGCTGGAGGCGGGGATCCGCGACGTACCCGGCCTCACGGTGATCGAGCGGCCGGTGCAGGAAACCATCGTGGGCTCCTCAATCCAGTTTCTGCTGAATGGCTGGGAGGCCGCGGCGGTGCTCGATCTGCTTGGGCGCTGCAAGGCGCGCGGGGTTGAGTTGAAATGGTTCGGCAATGCGGAGCCGGTGGGTTTTACCAGCCGATATGACAGCTGGCGCTACGTGGACGCCCCCGCGATGCCTGACAGCGACAATGTGCTGGCGGGGATCGTGGACATGCGGGTGTCGCTCACGCTAAGTCTTGAGGATTGCACCCTGATCACGCGGATCATCCGCGAGGAGGTCGGCCGCGTCTGGCAGTTCTCGGCCTAGACTCGGATCACAACCCTGTGGCGTAATGGCGGACGATGCGAATCCGGGCTTCCATTTTTCGAAGGGGATGATGGAAGATCGGCTGACTTTGCACTGTACCCGTTAAGAGGGATTGTGTTGCCACCGGCCGGATACTTCGTTCAAGGTGGATGTACTGGTAAGGCCTTGCGTGAAGCCTGTCTCTTATACACAT
>JAGXHD010000160.1 GCA_024636395.1 Sulfitobacter sp. | reverse complement strand
TTCTGGATACAGCTTTAAAGGAGATAGAAAATGACCACTAATCTTGGCACACTCGACCGTGTTTTCCGCTTCATCCTCGGCATTGTTTTGCTGGCCGCGCCGTTTGTCAGCGGATTTGCCCTGTTCGAAAGCAGTACGGCGCTCATCGTCTCGGTGGTTCTGGGCCTCGTCATGATCGGCACATCCGCCATGAAGTTCTGCCCGTTGTATCGCGTCTTTGGTGTCCGGACCTGCAAGCTGTGATGATCGAGACAGCATTCACTCCTTTGCAATCGCTCGGCGGCGGCGCCCTGATCGGCCTCGCTGCGGTCTTGCTGATGGCAATGATGGGCCGGATCATGGGCGCCACGGGGATCCTCGCGGGGATCCTCCAGCCCGCAAACCTGTCTGACTGGTCATGGCGCGCGGCAGTCCTGCTCGGCATGCTCAGCGGTCCGATTGCCGTTCTGTTTGTGACAGGTCAACTCCCTGCGGTGCAGGTACCGGTATCGACGACGATGCTTGTTCTTGGCGGCTTTCTGGTCGGTATCGGTGTGACCTTCGGGGCGGGCTGTACCTCGGGGCATGGCGTTTGTGGAGTAGCGCGCCTGTCACCACGATCAATTGCGGCAACGCTGACTTTTATGCTCACCACGGCGCTCACAGTCTATGTGGTCCGCCACGTTATCGGAGTCTGACAGATGCGTCTTATCCTTTCCTATCTTATCGGCCTCGTGTTCGGCGTCGGGATTTCGATCTCCGGCATGGCAAATCCGGCTAAGGTTCTCAACTTCTTCGATGTTGCGGGCACGTGGGATCCCAGCCTCGCGTTCGTTATGGGCGGTGCGCTGATCGTCACGGCTATAGGTTATCGTCTCGTTCTGAAGCGACAAGCGCCGATGCTGGCAGCCAGCTTTCAACTGCCCACGCGCCGCGACCTTGACCTGCCCTTGATCGCAGGCTCAGCCCTCTTTGGCGTGGGTTGGGGAATCGCAGGCTTCTGCCCCGGCGGCGCACTTCCAGCACTCGGTACCGGGCGCAGCGAGGTCGCAATCTTCGTTGTGGCGCTGTTGGCAGGCATTCTGACCGCAAAACGAATTCAATCCGCTTTGAACGACCGGTCCTCCGCACCGGCATGATTTTGGAGAAAACCTAATGACCTACCCCGTAGATATGTCGGTAAAACCAGATGTTTCGGCCCATTTCGACCAGGCCACAAATACGATCACTTACATCGTGAAAGACCCGGCCAGCGATCACTGCGCGATCATCGACAGCGTCATGGACCTCGATTATGCCGCGGGCCGGATCACCTATGAGGCGGCCGACAAGCTGATCGCAGAGGTCGAGAGCCGTGGGCTGACCGTCGATTGGATTATCGAGACACATGTGCACGCCGATCACCTCAGCGCGGCGCCCTACCTCCAAAACAAACTTGGGGGCCGGATCGGCGTCGGCGAGAAAATCATGGTCGTTCAGGAGACTTTTGGTAAAGTATTCAACGAGGGCACTGAATTCCAGCGCGACGGATCGCAATTCGATGCGCTCTTTAAGGACGGTGATACCTACATGATCGGCGGCATGCAGGCTTTCGCGATGTACACGCCGGGCCATACTCCTGCGTGCATGGTACATGTCGTGGGAAACGCGGCATTTGCGGGCGACACGTTGTTCATGCCCGATGGCGGATCAGCGCGCGCCGACTTTCCCGGCGGTGACGCGGGAGAGCTGTATGACAGCATCATGAAAGTGCTGTCGCTGCCCGACGAGATGCGTCTGTTCATGTGCCATGATTACGGCCCCAACGGGCGTACAATACAGTGGGAAACCACAATCGCTGCGCAAAAGGCCGATAACATCCACGTAGGCGGCGGCAAAAGCCGCGCGGACTTCATCAAGTTCCGGACGGAGCGGGATGCACAACTGGCCATGCCGAAGCTGATCATTCCGTCTTTGCAGGTAAACATGCGCGCAGGCGCGGTACCAACGGACAAAGACGGCAATCCAACGCTTAAGGTGCCGCTCAATGGCATCTGATTCAGGGAGAGAAATTATGGAGACGAAAGCGCTTACCAGCGGTTTTTCCGTCAGTGAACAAATCTGTCCTGCAGATCTGCAAGCGGTCAAGGATGCAGGTTTCCGCGCCATTCTGTGCAATCGCCCCGACGGTGAAGGGAGCGACCAGCCCACATTCTCGGAGATCGCCGCAGCAGCCAAAAAGCTGGGGTTGGAGGCCGTTTATATTCCGATCGTGTCCGGCAAAGTGACGGATGCCGACACCGCAGCCTTCGGGCAGGCGCTGTCAGACTTGCCCGGACCGGTGCTTGCGTATTGCCGGACCGGCACCCGTTCCGCCACGCTCTGGTCGTTGTCCCAATCCAAGCAGCGCAGTCTGGCCGAGATTCTCCAAACAACGAAGGCGGCCGGATACGACATGGCAGGCGTCGCCCGCCGGATCATCAATGGCGGCAAAACCCCTACCGATACGGGCGATGCGCGCTATGAGGTTGTCATCGTCGGGGCCGGTGCAGGCGGTATTGCCGCTGCGGCCAGCCTTAAGGCGCGCAAGCCAGGCTTGGAAATCGCGATCATCGACCCCGCCGATATCCACTACTACCAGCCGGGCTGGACCATGGTCGGCGGTGGCATTTTCGAGCCAAAGCAGACCGCGCGCACGATGGGTTCACTGATTCCCCCGGGCGTTCACTGGATTAAGGCTGCTGTTGCAGCCTTCGAGCCCGAGAACAATGCCGTCATCCTCGATGGATGCCGCGTCGTGAAATACACGCGGCTGATCGTTTGCCCCGGGTTGAAGCTTGACTGGAACAGTGTCGAGGGACTTGCCGACACGCTCGGCCAGAACGGTGTGACATCCAACTACCGCTATGATCTTGCGCCCTATACATGGGAACTGGTCCAGGCCATGAAACAAGGCCGCGCGATATTCACGCAGCCGCCGATGCCGATCAAATGCGCAGGCGCGCCCCAAAAGGCAATGTATCTGTCGGGGGATGCGTGGCACCGCCGCGGCGTCCTGAAGAACATCGATATCCAGTTCAACACGGCCGGCGGCGTGCTGTTCGGGGTAAAGGATTATGTTCCCAGCTTGATGGAATATGTCAAAAAATACGACGCATCTTTGAATTTCTTTTACAATCTCGTCGCGGTCGACGGCCCAGGCAAGAAGGCGTGGTTCGATGTGGCAAAGCCGGACAGTGCGCCTGAGCGTGTCGAGATCGAATTCGACATGATGCACGTCTGCCCGCCCCAGACCGCGCCGGATTTCATCCGTGTCTCGCCTCTGGCAGATGCAGCGGGCTGGATCGACGTCGATCAGGCCACACTACGCCACAAAACCTATGATTACATCTGGTCACTCGGCGACGTGATGAACGCACCAAATGCGAAGACTGCCGCCGCCGCGCGCATCCAGGCGCCTATCATCGCGGAAAATATCATCGCGGACATGCGGGGGCGGGCTCCCGTAGCGCAATACAACGGCTACGGCTCTTGTCCACTGACGGTGGAGCGCGGCAAAATCGTTCTGGCTGAGTTCGGCTATGGCGGTACCATCTTGCCGAGCTTTCCCAAAGCGCTCCTGGACGGCACAAAGCCGACGCGTGCAGCCTGGTTTCTCAAGGAAAAGATGCTGCCGCCAGTCTATTGGAAAGGCATGCTCAAAGGCCGCGAATGGATGGCCAAGCCCGAAAGAATATCCGCAGACCATTAATCCCGCCGCGCCTGCAAATCCGATGCGGGCGCCGCCTTGCTTCCTCAAGTCGTTCCGAGTTTTTTCATGATACGCTATCTGCCCATACTGACATGGGGCCGGACCTACGACCGGTCAGCCCTGTCAAACGACCTGATGGCCGCCCTCATCGTGACGATCATGCTGATCCCGCAATCGCTGGCCTACGCGCTGCTGGCAGGGCTGCCAGCGGAGGCCGGGCTATACGCATCGATCGTCCCCATTCTGCTCTATACCGTGTTCGGCACCAGTCGTGCTCTAGCGGTAGGGCCTGTTGCGGTCGTGTCCCTCATGACCGCCGCTGCGCTCAGCACGATCGCCGAACAGGGCACGATGGGATACGCGGTCGCCGCGTTATCGCTGGCGGGATTGTCGGGGGTGATGTTGCTGGCGATGGGCCTCTTCCGTCTGGGCTTCATCGCAAACTTTCTGTCGCACCCGGTAATTGCCGGCTTCATCACAGCCTCCGGCATCATCATCGCTGCGAGCCAGCTCAAGCATATTTTCGGGATCGAAGCGGAGGGGCACAGTCTGGTGGAGCTTGTCATCTCGCTGGCCCACCATGCGACACAAACAAACTGGGTCACGGCGATCATCGGGATCGGTGCGACGGGTTTTCTCTTCTGGGTACGTCGCAATATGAAACCAATGCTCGAGCATCTTGGGCTGGGAAGCGGGCTGACGTCAGTGCTTGTAAAGGCCGGGCCAGTCGCAGTGGTCATCGTCACGACCCTGGCAGTGTGGGGCTTGGGGCTAGAGGATCAAGGTGTGAAAGTCGTCGGTGCAGTACCACAAAGCCTGCCACCTTTTACGCTGCCCTCCTTCTCTCCAGATTTGCTCACGCAACTGCTCCTGCCCGCCTTCCTGATCTCGATCATCGGATTTGTCGAATCCATCTCGGTCGCGCAGACGCTCGCGGCCAAGAAGCGCCAGCGCATCGATCCCGACCA
This sequence comes from Sulfitobacter sp., assembly GCA_024636395.1. Classification (GTDB taxonomy): domain Bacteria; phylum Pseudomonadota; class Alphaproteobacteria; order Rhodobacterales; family Rhodobacteraceae; genus JAGXHD01. The sequence continues at coordinate 22,148 of JAGXHD010000160.1, read as the reverse complement.
AGAGCTTATCGGGCTGGGTGCCGCCAACATCGGGGCCGCCCTCACTGGCGGGTTTCCGGTCACGGGCGGGTTTTCCCGCTCTGTCGTGAACTTCGATGCCGGAGCTGAAACACCCGCTGCTGGTGCTTTTACCGCGGTCGGTCTGGCTTTTGCGGCCGTCACCCTCACGCCGCTGATCTATTTTCTGCCCAAAGCGACATTGGCCGCGACGATTATCGTGGCCGTGCTCAGCCTTGTGGACTTCTCGATCCTCAGGCGCAGTTGGGCCTATTCAAAAGCTGATTTCGCAGCTGTGCTGACGACCATCATCGCCACGCTGGTCTTCGGCGTGGAAGCCGGCGTATCTGCCGGGGTCGTCCTGTCGATCGTGCTTCACCTCTATGCCTCCTCCAAGCCGCATATTGCCGAAGTCGGGCAAGTGCCAGGCACCGAACACTTCCGCAATATCCTGCGCCACGATGTCATAACGGATCCGCGGGTGGTGACGCTCAGGGTCGATGAAAGCCTATATTTCGCCAACGCGCGGTATCTGGAAGATAAGGTTCAGGAACGTGTCGCGGGTGATCCCACCGTTCGCCACGTGATCCTGCAATGCTCTGCAATCAACGAAATTGATCTCAGTGCACTGGAATCGCTCGAGGCCATAAATGAACGTTTGGGGGAAATGGGCGTGACGCTCCATCTGTCAGAGGTGAAAGGCCCGGTCATGGACCGCTTGATGGCGCAGCATTTTCTAACGGCGATGACCGGGCAAGTATTCTTGTCCCAGTTTCAAGCCGCCAAAGCGGTCGCGGCGCTACCCGACGGTTAGGCGGGCATGGCGGTTGATGAGACGCCCGGACCGCTCTTGCCGGTATCAGTGATACCACTGTCACTCTCACAGGGCAGCCGAAGCACAGTGGATCAGATCGACGATCGCGGCTACCCGGGCGAATTCGGCACGCCGCTTGCGGGAGATGAGCCAAAGGTCCTGATGCCGCCGTTTCGGCAGCGAAACGATTGCGATGTCTTTTTGATCTGCAAAGGCATTGATGCCTGATTTTGGCAAAATCGTATAGCCGAGCCCCCGCGCGACGGGTATTGGGATCTGGCCGATCTGGTTGACAAAGCTGCGCAGATTCAAACGGTCGGAGCCCCTGTAATCATCCGGAAAATTCAGTCCAAAAAGATCATCTGCATAGGCATAGCCGTCAGGGTGCGCCACGAACCCCAGACCGTCAAGCTTTGCCAGATTGAGGGTGCGCGCGTCAAACGCCGCCGGAACAATCAAGCAAAGCTCTTCACTGGCGAATTGCACGCTCGTCAATCTCGCATGATCGACCTGCCGGGTAACAATCCCCAAGTCGAGCTCACCGTTCAGAACCGCACTCAGGATGCTGGTGTGCGGTGCGGCTGTCAGTCGTGTCACCAAACCCGGCGCACGCGACATCCGCTCGATCAAATGGGGATAGAGCCACATTGCAAAGCTCCCCGAACACCCGATGCTGACCTCGCCCGTATCGGGATCGTCTGCCTCCATCGCCTCCCTTAAAGAGCGCTCCTGCGCGCGCCGCGCTCTGCCCAATTCCGATACCGCCTCGCCAGCTTGTGTCAGCGTGAATGACTTTCCATCCTGCGAGATGAGGGGTCTGCCAACCTGTGCTTCCAGCTTGCGCAGATGCTGCGATACCCCGGGTTGGGTCATGCCGAGACGCTGTGCCGTCTGTGTGAAATGTCCGATCTCACAGAGCGTCGTAAAGGTTTCCAACCAGATCGCGTTCAACACAATCAGCTCGAATTATTATCAAAATCATATATATTGATAATTTTTATTTCTCAATCAGTCCAACTATATCCGCTGAGACACTCAAGAAAGGAACCATCATGAAACCGACACCCCGCACCTTCTCACACATTGGCCTGTCCGTTCCAAACCTTGAGCAGGCCATCGAATTCTATGGCGATGTCATGGGCTTCTATGTGATCATGGAACCAACCGTGATCATCGAGGACAACAGTGATATCGGCCAGATGTGCACTGACGTATTCGGTCCGGGCTGGGGGCGGCTGCGCATTGCGCATCTCGCAACCGCCGACCGCATCGGCTTCGAACTGTTTGAATTTGACGGTAACAACGCACCGACCGACACTCTCCCCTTCAGGCAGCACGGCACATTTCACTTCGCCATTCAGGATCCGAACCTAGAGGACCTGCTCGCCCGGATCATCGCTGCCGGGGGCAAACAGCGCATGCCGGTCCGCACCTATTTCCCGGATCAAAAGCCCTACAGGATGGTCTATGTGGAAGACCCGTTCGGTATCGTGTTCGAGCTCTACAGCCATAGCTACGAGCTCACTTATTCCGACGGTGCGTATTCCTGAAGAAGCGCTCTAGCGGTCAGCATCATGGTGCGTGGTCCGTCATCCACGCGTCATGAGCGATGGCAGAAACGTCGCGATCTGGGGAAACACGATCAGCAGCAGGGTCGCGAGCACCAGAACCAGAAAGAAAGGAAAAGCCATCTTGGCCACAGCAAGCAAATCGTGCCGGGTCATGGATTGCAAGATGAACAGGTTGATCCCCACAGGCGGTGTGATCTGGGACATTTCGATAACGACGACCAGATAAATTCCAAACCAGATCAGATCGATACCAGCCGCCTGCACCATCGGCATGATCACCGAGGCTGTGAGCACCACGATCGAGATGCCATCCAGAAAGCAGCCCATGATCGCGAAAAGAAATGTGAGTGCGATCAGCAGTTGGAACTGGGTAAGATCGAAGGAGCCGACCCATGTCGCGAGCGTGCGCGGGATGCCCGTAAAGCCCATCGAGACCGAGAGGAATGCAGCGCCGGCAAGAATGAGCGTTACCATGCAGGTGGTTTTGGTGGCGCCCATGACGCTTTCGCTGAACGATGACCACGAAAGATTACCGCTGACTGCCGACAGGAAAAGCGCCCCAACAACTCCGATGGCGGCTGCTTCGGTAGGGGTGGCAAACCCGGCATAGATGGAGCCGATAACGCCGACAATCAGACCGAGCATGGGAAAAAGCCCGGCGGTGGCGCGGATCCGCTTAAGAAATGGCATGCGCGGCTCTGGCGGCGGGGTCCGGTCAGGGTAGAGCAGCGACCATGCCATGATATAGCCCATGAACAAGATCATCAGCATCAACCCCGGCAAAATGCCCGCAATGAACAGACGGCTGATCGAGACCTCGGCGGCGACACCATAGACGATCAAAATGATCGAGGGCGGTATCAAAAATCCAAGAGTGGCCGATCCGGCAAGGCTGCCGACTATCATCTTCTGGTCGTAGTTCCGCTTCTCGAGTTCCGGGATCGTGATACGGCCTATGGTGGCCGTGGTCGCGGCGGAGGATCCCGACACGGCAGCGAAAAGCCCGCAACTCACGACATTTACATGCAACAGGCGCCCCGGCAGGGCGTTCATCCACGGCGCAAGTCCACTGAACATATTGGCCGCGAGCCGTGTCCTGTAGAGGATCTCGCCCATCCAGATGAAGAGCGGCAGCGCCGTCAGCGCCCAGGACCACGATTGCGCCCAGATGGTGGTGGCCATGATCGGCCCGGCCGGCGCCCGGTGAACGCGGCGATGCCGATGTAGCCGACAAGTGTGAGCGTCAGGGCGACCCAGATGCCGAGTGACAGCATCAAGAGCATGGATCCGATGAGGATGAGCGCGACGATGTTTGGGTCCATGATCGTATAATCTCCGAAGCAATTGCGGCCCGCTGGCCTGGTCCGTCGTGAATGCCCGCGTCAACGGGCGGTGCCGCTAGATATCGGTCATGCTTTGATCGCCCACTTCAGGCTTCAGGCGGCTCGTCTCGTTTCGGTCGAAGGCGGTCGCCCTCCCCATGATTGCGCTCACCAGATCCTCGACGATCGCGACGGCAAACAGCGAAATGCCGATCGCCATACCCATCTGCGGGAACCAGAGCGGAACGGGCACCAGTCCCGAGGTCACTTCACCGCGAGTGGCGTTTTGTATGACCATCGCGATAGTGTGATAGGCCAAGAGGCCACTGACGGCTGCGGCAACGGCGAGTGCGAAAATCAGCATGAGCCTCGAGCCGATAGAGCCCAGCGCCTGAACGAACAGCGTCACGCGAATATGGCTGCCGCTCCTGAAGCTATGGGCAAGCCCGAGAAAAGATGTGGCGGCAAGGCAAAAACCAGCGAATTCGTCAGCGGACGGGATGATCGCGCCAAGCTGCCGAGCGACGATCTGAGCCATGACGATCACACAGATCGCAACCAGAAAGACACCAGCCAGCGCACCGGTGATCCGGTAGACTGCATCCAAGGAGCGCGTAAACATCGGCAATGATCCTTCTTGCACGCCAGCCTGAAAAGCAGGGAGCGATAACGGATTGTTTTCGGATAATGGGAAGACCACCCGCGACCGGCGCGCGATCTCCCCACACTAGCGTTTATTTAAGCGCGTCGAGAATAGCTTGACCCTCAGCACCAACGCTTTTGGCCCATTCGAGTGCCATCGTGTCACCAACCGCTGCGAGATCTGCAGAAAGTGCCGCGTCTGGCACGTGGACGGTCATGTGCTCGCGCAGTTCGGCCACAGATGACACGGCGATTTCTTCACTCATTGTCCAACCGCGCGTCTCCGCTGCCGCAGCCGCTTCGAGCACCGCTGTTTGCTGATCATCCGGCAGGCCGGTGAACGCAGCCTCATTCACGATGATCATGTTTTTCGGCAACCAAGCCTGAATGTCATAGAACTCGGTCGTGAAATCCCATGCATTGGTGCGCACGCCGGTGGCGCCTGAAGTGACCATGGCATCGACGATACCGGTAGAGAAAGCTTGCGGGATCTCGACCGCTTCGATCGTGGTGGGAGCAGCGCCGAGCAGCTCTGCCATCCGCGCGGTTGTGGCGTTATATGTCCGGAAACGCATGCCATCGAGATCGCTGCCAGCTGACAGCGCCTTGTTCGTGTAAAAACCCTGACCTGGCCATGGCACCGCATACAGAAGGCGGATGCCATCTTCAGCGAGCTTTGCTTCGACCAGCGGCCGCTGCGCGTCCCAAAGCGCTTTCGCACTTTCATAGGTCGTCGCGATGAACGGGATATTATCCGCACCGAAGATCGGATCCTCGTTGAACAGATTGGCCATGAGGACTTCACCCATCGGCACAAACTGGTTCTGGACAGAGCGTTTGATTTCAGGATGTTTGAATAAAGACGCTCCTGAGTGAACGGTGATGTTAAGCCCGCCCGAGGTCGCGTCGGAGATATCCTTCGCAAACTGCGCGATGTTTTGAGTGTGGAATTCACCCTCGGAATATGGCGTCGCCATGTCCCAACTCGTTTGCGCCGTAGCAGGTATAGCCTGCGCCACAAATAGCGCGGCCGCAGAGGCGAGTGTCAGTGTCTTGAATTTTGTCATTTTTTAACTCCCTGGTGATGTTGTATTGGTCCGAAAGTCTTGCGCTGCCGGTACGTTCTGCTTGGACATCCTTTGCCGGAAACGAGTTCGAAACCAGCGTGTCAGATGTCCAAACGACCAGATTTCCGTAGCATTTCGAGGCAGTTCCCGCAAGCTTGCGGCGGCGTTCCCGGCTGCTATCCCTGCCAAATCAGGTGAGAAAGAACAGTTTTTAATCTGCATAAGATGTTCCTGATCTGACATGGCTAGATATAGTTGCGCCACATGGGTGCGCTTTTGAACTTGAGGCTCAGTAACTGCGCGGCAGGCCCAGAACATGCTGGCCCAGATAGCCGAAAATCATGTTCTTTGAGATCGGCGCGGTTTGGTACAAACGCGCCTCGCGCCATTTCCGCTCGATCCCGTACTCCCGTGCAAAAGCAAATCCTCCGTATGTTTGCATACAGACTTCCGCAGTGGCCCAGGACGCATCCGCCGCGAGCAGTTTAGCCATATTGGCTTCAGCCCCGCTTTTTTCCCCGGCATCGAACATCGCGGCGGCCTTTGCCACCATCAATTCGGCAGCTTGTGCCTGTGCGTACGCCTGCGCGATCGGAAACTGGATACCTTGGTTGGCACCAATGGGGCGCCCGAAAACGGTGCGGTCATTGGCATACTCGCAGGCCTTCTCTGTAAAATATTTCGCATCCCCGATGCATTCATAAGCGATCAGAATGCGCTCCGCGTTCATGCTGTCGACGATATACTTGAAGCCTTTGCCCTCTTCGCCCACGAGGGTGTCGGCAGGTATTTCGAGGTTATCAAAGAAAACCTCGCAGGTGTTGTGATTAATCATCGCGTCGATCTTGGACAGGGACATACCGTTCTTCTTGGCCTCGTTCATGTCGATCAGAAAAACCGACATGCCGTCGGACCGTTTTTTGCACTGGTCGGAGGGTGTCGTGCGCGCGAGCAGCAGCATGAGATCGGATTCGAATGCGCGGCTGGTCCAGACTTTCTGGCCGTTCACGATATAGGTGCCCTTATCGGTTTTCTCGGCTTTGGTCTTGAGCTGGGTCGTATCGCTGCCTGTCGTGGGTTCGGTGACACCGAACGCTTGCAAGCGCAGTTCTCCTGTAGCGATCTTTGGCAAATACTTTTCTTTTTGTTCCTCGGAGCCATGCTTGAGCACGGTGCCCATCGTATACATCTGCGCATGACCCGCCGCCGCGTTGCATCCTTTTGCGTGGATGGTTTCCAGCACGGCGCCCGCAGCAGTGAGCGGCAGGCCTGCACCGCCATATTGTTCAGGGATGAGCGCGCCCAGAAAGCCGCTTTCGGTCAGGGCGTTCACGAAGTCATGCGGATACGCATCTTCCTTGTCGAGCTTGAGCCAGTAGGCGTTTGGAAAGTCATCGCACAGACGGGCCACCGCATCGCGGATGTCCTGCCATGGCAGCGACAGTGGCATGGTGATCATATCGGTGTCGTATTGGGTCATGGTAATATTCCTTCAGATAACGTCGCGGGCGCGCAGATCGGCGATCTCGTCAGAAGACAGGCCAAGATCGGTCAGGATCGCGTCGGAGTGCTCTCCCGCGTCCGGCGCGCTTACATAGATCGAGGCGGGCGTGCGGGAGAGTTTTACCGGCTGTCCCACCAGCTTCGTCTCACCTCGAACGGGGTGCTGGATGGCAGCGGCAATGCCGGAGTGCCGGACTTGTGGATCGTCAAAAACCTCGTTCATTCTATAGATCGGACCTGCTGGCACACCGACACGTTCGAGCGCTGCCACCCAGTCGGTGGTGGATTTCTGGGCGAAAACCGGTGCCAACATCTTCCATAGATCGCTTCGACGCTCAAACCGCGCGGGGTTAGTCGCATATTTCGCATCGGTGCCCCACTCGCTTCGGCCAATGAGATCACACAGGGCACGCCATTGCGTGTCGCTCCCGACACCGAGGTTCATATGCCCGTCTTTCGTGGCGACGACACCCATTGGCGTGACGTAAGGATGGTCGTTGCCGGAGCTTTCGGGCACCTCTCCCTCGACCAGATAGCGTGCCGCCTGAAAATCCATGAGCGATATCTGCGCTTCGAGCAGTGAGCTTTGCACCCATTGGCCCATGCCGGAAATCGCCCGCTCCTGTAGCGCCACGAGGATACCGATGGCCGCGAACAGACCCGACGACAGATCGGCGACAGCCGTACCAGCGCGCATCGGCCCCGCCTCGGGATCACCGGTGACGCCCATCAGCCCCCCCATGCCTTGGGCGATCTGGTCAAACCCTGCCCGCTTGGCATAGGGCCCATCCTGCCCAAAGCCGGAGATGGACGCGAGAATGATGCGCGGGTTCACCTTCGCCAGATCCTCGTACGCGATGCCGAGCCGGTCTTTCACATCGGGGCGGAAATTCTCCACCACCACGTCCGCCTGCGCGACCATCCGCATAAAAATGGCGAGGCCGTCTGGATCCTTGAGATTGAGGGTCAAGGAGCGCTTGTTGCGGTGCAGATTGAGCATGTCGTATCCGTGCCGCGCGCCGTTGACACCCGCGGAGGGATCGGCGCCTACAGGAGCTTCGATCTTGATCACATCCGCGCCGAAATCGGCCAGAACGCGGCAGCACGCCGGGCCTGCGCGCACGCGTGACAGATCCAATACGCGCAGCGGGCCGAGGGCAGACGAGCGGGTCATGTATCAAACTCCATCACGCGGGCACCACCGTCTGGATCGGCAGATTTGAACCAGTCTCCCAATGTGCTGGACGTCATGAAAACCGTATCGTCTCGCGCAGCGAGCAGATCGAGCGCTTGGTCGAGTTGGTGCGCGATATGCGGCACACCGATGATATGCGGGTGCAGCGCGAGGGTCAGAACCCGCGGCTGCGTTGCCAGCTCTTGCTCGAGCATCGCGAGCGTTGCCTGAACGCGCTTGAGATATTCATCGGTGGAGCCGCTCTGGATCGCGTATACAGGAACGTCGTTCAGCTCGAAGGTGTACGGCAGGCCAATCAGGGGGCCATGTTTCGTCTTCATCCAGACCGGCAGATCATCCAGCACCCAGTCATGCAGGAACTCGATCCCTTCAGCTTTCAGGATGTCTGGGGTATCGGCCGTTTCCCCGAGGCCCGGCCCAAGCCACGCGCGTGGCCGGGTTCCCCCCGCTTGCTCAAGACGGTCGAGGCTGCGGCGGATGACATCCGTTTCGTCCTCCGCCTGCTTGAGCGACTGCTGGAACCAACCGTGCCCTACAAGCTCCCAGCCCGCATCGACCACGGCCCGCGTCAGCGTAGGATAACCATCGGCCACCTGCGCATTCATAAACGCGGAACATGGCAGGCCCTTGGCCTCCAGCATTTTCAGGATGCGCGGCATCCCGCACCGCATGCCGTATTCGACCCAAGAAAAGTTCGGTACGTCGGGCGGCGCGGGGGTAGCACCGTGTGGCGGGGGGATAATGCCGCGCGGCATTGGCCGCTCGATAGGCCAATACTCAATGTTCATGGCTATGTGAACGATGAGGTTCTTGCCCCCTGGCCCTGACAGCGGCGCGCGGTCACTGGACATCTGGAAAGGAATGCGGGGATTGGAGTTTATGGGGGTCATTGTATGTGCATCCTGATATCGCTGGGCTTCCAGTGGAGCCGCACGGGCGCGCCGTTCTGGGGTAGTGTTTCGTCCGCGTCCGCTATCACGCGGCTGATCATCTCGGTGCCGTCGGGCAAACGGACCAGATGCGATGTTGTGAGGCCAAGATAAACGGACTCGTCGTACGAGCCCATGATCGACATGCCATCAGCGGGCGGTTCTGCGCCCTCCGCGTGCTCAAGCGCCACACATTCCGAGCGGATCGACAGGATAAGCTCCTGCCCCGCCTGCACCAAGAGGCCGCGCGTGTCGATGCGCAGCTTCGATCCCGCCACATCGACAGTTGCCGCAGTACCGTTCACCTCCAGCGCTTTGCCTTTGAGAATATTGTTTTCTCCGACAAACCCGGCGGTAAATGATTTTTCCGGCGCGCGGTAAATGTCCCGCGCACGGCCCACTTCCACCAGATCACCAGTGGCGATCAGAGCGATGCGGTCGGCGACCGTCATCGCCTCCTCCTGATTGTGCGTGACGTGAATGAAGGTAATGCCCACTTTCTCCTGAAGATGCTTCAGCTCGAGGCACATATCCTTGCGCAATTGCGCATCTAGTGCGGCGAGAGGCTCGTCGAGCAGAAGGATATCGCGGTCCAATACGATGGCGCGCGCCAGTTGCACACGCTGTTGCTGCCCACCCGATAGCTCGTGAGGTTTGCGCTTTTCGAATTGCTTCAGCCCGACCTGCTCCAGTGCCTGATCCACTTTCTCAGCGATCTGCGCCTTGGGCAGACCCGCAACTTTGAGCCCGTAGCCAACATTCTGTAAAACGGTCATATGCGGAAAGAGGGCGTAGGCCTGAAACACCATCGTAGTGGGTCGCTTGTCGGGCGGCAGATGGCCCACACTTTTGCCATGCAGCAGGATCTCACCGCTCGTTGGTCTTTGAAAACCGCCGATCGTGCGCAGCAGGGTCGTCTTACCGCCCCCCGACGGGCCAAGTAGAACAAAATACTCTCCCGCCGCGATCGTCAGATTGACGTCTTTAAGTGCTACGAAATCCCCATAGCTTTTCGAGAGATTGCGCACTTCTACGGCCGGGGCGGTCTGGTCGGTCATTGTTGAGGTTCCATGTGTCATGACGTTGCCGGCTCTGGCTTGCCGCGTGCGATGCGCGCCAAAGTTTCAGCCCGGATGAGAGTGATAAGGATGATCGAGCCGATAACGGCGATCGCGACGAAGCTGATGAGCGCAGACATCGCATAGCTTTGCGCGGACATGCCCGTGTTGAGCATCTGGCTGATCAGCACGGTGGTGAAGGTATCGAAGCCACCCTTCAGCAGGCTGGTACGGGTGTATTCGTTAAACACAAGGATCACGGTGAAGGCGCAGGCGGAGAACACACCGGCGCGGATTTGGGGAAACTCGATATCCCAGAACGCGCGCCAACCGTTCGCCCCGCAGGCGCGTGCCGCCTCGGTCTGCTCATTGCGGTAGCGGCCCATCGTGATCAGGATGACGACGAAGGAATAAGGGATGGTGTAGATGATGAGCCCGATCGTGGCGGTCATGAAGCTGAGACGAAACCAGCTGTCGAACATGCTCGTCCCCAAACCGTTACCTACCCAGATGAACACGGCATTGAGGTTTTTGAAGGAGACCAGAAGTGCCGAGCCCAAAATGTCGGGTGGAACGAACAGAGGCGCGAGCAGCAGAAACACCACGAAGAGCTTGTTATCGGCGGTTTTATAGTATTTCGCGGCCAACAGCGCCATTGGCACTGCAATCACCGTCACCACAACCGCGAGCGTCATGGTCCACCGCAACGCGCCGATCAAGATCTCGTCCGACAGGATTAATCCGTACCATTCAAGCGTAAAGACATATTCGTTCGCACCAAAGCCGTTGGCGTTGAACGAGATGTACATCACATAGAGGACGGGGATCATCAGCGTCAGCACCACGATCAGCAGGTACGTCCATTTCAGCCTGTGGAGCCAAGGGTTTTCATATTCGTTCACTTTGCTACCTCAGCTTAGCGGCGTCAGGATCTTGGTAAGGTCAAACAGCCTGTGCCCGATCCACAAAAGCGTCATCAGCGTGGCCATCATGATGGCGCTGACCGCCATCGCGAGTGGAAAATCAAGCGCCGAGATTGCCTGTGTCGCGATGAGGCCCGCGTTGACTGCCCCTGCTCCGCCCAGAATGTTCGGCAGCAAGGCGACGCCCAGACCATTCACGAAAATAAAGACAGAGCCCGCGAATATTCCCGGAGCCGCGAGTGGCAGGATCACATCCTTGAAGCGCCGCCATGGACCCACACCCAAATCATCACAGACCTCGAAAATGAATTTCGGCACGGCCTCCATCGCGAGGAAACCTGAGAAGATAATAAATGGCAGAAACGACATCACCTCACCGATTACGACGCCCGTATGGGTGTAGAGCAGTGCTGTAATCGGCTCGTCGATGATGCCCAAATTCGTCAGGGTGGTGTTGAGCAGGCCATTGCGCTGCAAGACGGGGCGCAGCGCAAACACGCGAATAATCTCCGACACCATGAACGGCAGGATGAAGAGCAGCACGACACGATGCTGTGCCACGAGCGGGATGGACTTGCGCACAAAAACCGCGATCGGAAACCCGAGGATGAAGCAGATCACCACGGAGATCAGCGAATACTTCATCGAGTTCAGAAAATTCGTCAGCCGCGCGGAGAAAAAGAAGTTCTCGTAGGCTTGCAGGGTGAAACCCGGCTCCATCCAGAACATCGTACGCTCGAACACGGAAAATACGACCGTCATTGCCATGGGAATGGCGAAGAAGAGGACCATAAAAATTAGCGGCGCGCGAAAGGCCCAGTAGGCAAGCCTTTCGCGGGACGCAAGGGGCACCGACTTGGCGGGAGTGACTCCGCCAGTCGCATTGCTCAGTGCAGATGTCATGTCAGATCAAGCGGCCTGAACCTGTGACCACCAATCCTGATACGCCCGCATATTCGTCGGGAAAACATTCTGCCATGAATTGCCCGCCACCATGCGCCGCGCCTGTTTGCGCTCCAACCGGTCCAGCATCAATGCGCGCGTATCCGCATCGAATTCTTCGGGATTGGCATCCACGTATTCCGTCACTCCTTCCATCTGTGGCGTAAACCCGAGACCCGCCAGTGTGCGCGCACCGAACCACGGGCTCAGGTACACATTGGCCAGAGAATAAAACGCGTCTTCCATGCCGCGTTCCTGTCCGCCGCGGGTCAGCATCAGAACGTTGTTCCACGACTGATGTCCCTCTTTCATGGTGCCGTAACGGATATCCTGGCCATTCTTGCGCGCCGCGAAAATCTGGATCACTTCCCAGCAAGACGAGACCAGAACTTCCTCGGATGACAAAAGGTCAGCGCCGTTCTGCACACCATCCCAGAAGGTCCGGAAGTGGCCCTTCTTTTTGAGCGCGATCAGGAACTCTGCAGTTTGCCGCACTTCGTCTTCCGTCATGTCGGAGGGGTTGTCGATGCTGCCCTTTCCGGACTGCTTTAGATAAATCGCGGTGTTGGTGAGTGTGGGGCCAAAATCGTTCTGCATCGCAGCGCGGCCACGGAACTGGCTATCGAAAAGCGCTTCCCAGCTGTTCAGCTCTTCGCCGATTTCGGCATAATTAAAGGCAAGGCTGTCAGCGTTTGATATGTAGGGTACCGCGAATACCTTCCCGTCGTACCGGATCGTATCGGCAGAGGCCCCGCCTTCGCGGTAGCTGGGAAGCATGTTGCCCCAGTTCGGGATGCGGGACGGATCCAATTCGGCGATAGCGCCCTGTGATGCCAGCGCATCCTCCATGCCGCCGCCATTGTCTGTCATCGCGTCGTAGAGGGCGTTACCATCTCCGACGACCATCTTCTGGATCGACTCGTCTGCACGCGCGGATTTTGCGATGGCATTGATCCCGACGCCCGACTGCGCCTCCATGTCGGACCAGTCTTGCGCCCCGACCTTCGCGATGCCCGGCGCCCAGAGCTTAAGGGCTTCTTGTGCATGCGCCATAGTGCCGAAACCACTGGCGGCGGTCGCAGCGCCCATCAGGGCAATAAATTGACGACGATTGAATTCAGCTTGATTCACGGCATGTCTCTCCTGTTGGTCCGACCCGGTAAAGGCGGAGTGTTTGCTGCCCGGCTTGGACGCCGAATTTATCTACAGTATTGCCGCCAACTCCCGATCAGCGGAGCCACCGCCTTGAAATACTGTGATGCAGTTGCAAGAATTATGTCGACAAAAATTAATTTTTGCAAAAACAATTTTGCACCGCCGCCTATATTCGATAAATTACCATTATAAACATGTGTTTGTGCAATTTATTAGCCCGAAAATCCAAGCCTTTTGTTCAAAAAATGCTTGATCTTTGGGCGATATTGATCCCATTTAGGGAGGATTTCCGAACATTGTGTATGCAAATGACCCGCCAAACCCACGAAGTCGAATCAAAACTGATTGAAATCTGCCGCTCCCCCGTAGCGCCGGATTTGATCGGTCGCGCGGCGATTACGTTGCTTGACTGGCTCGGCTGCATCATTGCCGCGCGCCACACACCGGTAGCCAGATCCATGGAGCGGGTGCAGGGCGTCGCGGAAGGCCACTTGTTGCAAGCCGCCCTTTCGACACACCTATTTCCAGCACAGACATCCGCCCTGTCGTTCGGCACACTCGGAAATGTGCTTGAGATGGACGACCTGCACCGTGCCTCGATCCTGCATCCCGGCGATGCCGTGTGCGCGGCGGCACTTGCAACAGCGCTGCATGAAAAAAGCTCAGGCGCGGCGCTGCTGACGGCTGTTGCGCGCGGATACGAGGCCGCCGTGAGCATCGGCAAAGCGGCAGCGACCGGTGGTTATACACCATTCTACAATTCAGGGACCTGTGGCGTTTTCGGCGCTGCCGTAGCCGCCGCGGACCTCAAACAGCTGAGTGCGGAGGTCATGCTCGACGCAATGGGCCAGGCAGGCATGCAAGCCGCAGGCATCTGGCAGTGTCGACTTGAGCCGGGCTTCTCCAAGCAACTCGCATGCGCGCATGCCGCCCGTGCGGGCGTTTTTTCAGCCGAACTGGCCGCAGCAGGATTTGCGGGCGCCAAAGCGATCCTGACGGGAGATCTGGGCTTTTTTGCAAGCTACTATCCCAATGCAGACCAAAGCGCATTGACCACGCCGGATGACTGGGCGCTCACGCAGATGAGCTTCAAGCCTTTCGCAGCCTGTCGCCATACCCATCCGGCAATTTCCGCAGCGCTTGATCTGGGCTGGCAAGGCGCGCCCGACGAGGTGCAGCGGATCACAGTGAAAACCTATGGTGCAGCCCTGGATTTTTGCGATGCACCTGAACCCAGCACCGCAGATGCCGCACGGTTCAGCTTGCAGCACGCGGTTGCCACAGCTTTGATGCGAGGGGCGCCGTCCATCGCTGATTTCGAAGGCCCCGCGCTGGCCGACCCTGCGATACTGGCTGTGCGCAGGCTGGTTCAGCTTGAAAAAGACGCGCGATTGGATGCTGCCTTTCCCCAAGCTTACGGAGCAGCCGTTTGCCTGTCGCTTAAAAATGGAACGGTCTATGAAAAGGACTGCCCCGCTGCCTGGGGAGATCCCGAAAATCCGATGTCCCGTGCCGATCTGATTGCCAAATTTTGCGCCAATGCAGCTTATGGTGGCGTGGGAACCGATGCGGCAGACAGCGCGGTGAATGCGGTTCTTGGTCTGGCTGACGCACCTGATCTCTCGGATTTTCACACCGCCCTCACCACCGCCCTTTCCCCTCAAACGGAGTTTGCCTAATGCACCTTAAACCCCCTGTGCCCTTCCATGAGCTTGATAACGACAGCGGATGGGAGCAAGTGCCCGGCGGCGCGCCGGGCGTCGAGCAGAAAATGCTGTCTGGCGCCCTGGATGAGGACCGCAAGATAGGTGTCCGGACCCGGCTGATCCGGTTTCAGCCCGGCACGATCGCGCCCCATATTTTTCTGCATGACTACTGGGAAGAGGTGTATCTGATCTCCGGCGAATTGGTGAACGGCTGCGATGCCGAAGGCGCCGGAGGGACGCATTATGCCGCGCCCTCCTATGCCTGCCGTCCGCCCGGCACGGAACATGGCCCCTTCACCTCTGCGGAAGGCTGCGTTTTTTTCGAAATACAGTATTATGTCGGTGGCCTTGATGGATCTTGATCTAACCGGAAAAAGTGCCCTGATCACCGGCGGCTCAAAAGGCATCGGCAGCGCCATCGCCAAGGCGCTACTGGCGGAAGGGGCGACGGTCACGCTCGTGGCGCGCGATGCTGCCCAGCTCAAGCAAACCCAAACTCACTTGCAACAGAGCGCCCCCGGCCGTGTCGCGACCGTCGTCGCGGATCTGGGGACAGATGCAGGGCGCATGGGGCTTCTGGATGCGATTGAAACGCCGGATATTCTCGTCAACAATGCTGGTGCCATTCGCGCGGGCCGTCTTGCCGATCTCACCATGCAGGACTGGCGGCACGACTGGGAACTCAAAGTGTTCGGCTACATCCACCTTTGCCAGTTCCTGATGCCGAAAATGGCAGAACGTGGCTCGGGCACGATCCTCAATATCATCGGGATGGCGGGCCGGGCGAACAGGGCCGCCTATATTTCAGGTTCTTCGGCCAATGCGGCCCTGATCGCGTTCACCCAAGCGATCGGCGCCGAGGCACAGCAAAACGGATTGCGCATTTTCGGCATTAATCCTTCGCCAACCCTGACCGACCGGATGACGCAATTCATGAAGCAAAAGGCCATAGACGAGTTGGGCGATGCCGACCGCTGGCAGGAGATGGTCGAACCCGGCCGCTTCCCCTATGGCCGCCCGGCGGATCCAAGCGAGGTCGCTGCTTTGGCCTGTATGCTGGTTTCGCCGCTGGTCGGCTATCTGAACGGAACCGTGATCGACATGGACGGAGGCAGCCGATGGACCTGATCATGAACGGAGAGCACAGCTATGCGGGCGGGCACCTGCGTGTGCAGCGCACCGAAGGCGTAGTGGCGATCATCTTCGACAATCCCAAAAAGCTCAACGCGATGAACCTGTCGATGTGGCAGGCGCTCGGGGATGTCTGTAGCGCGCTGGCTGGGGATGAAACTGTCAGGGTGCTGACGTTAGAAGGAAGCGGCGAGAAGGCCTTTGTGGTCGGTGCCGATATCTCGGAATTTGGCGAGACACGCAGCGATGCAAGAAGCGCTGCCCTTTACGGTGCTGCGGTCGAAAGGGCCGAGCGCGCGCTCGAGGATATGCCCGTGCCCACGCTGGCCCTGCTGCGCGGATATTGCATCGGAGGCGGTTTCGGAATTGCGATGCGGTGCGATCTGAGACTGGCGCGCGACGATGCACGATTTGCGATCACTCCGGCAAAGCTGGGGCTCGGCTATGGCTTCGACGGTATTGCCTCACTGTTCCAACGACTAGGTCACGCAACAAGCGCGGATATGCTGTTTTCGGGCCGTAAACTGGGCGCGGACGAAGCATTGGCCAAAGGTGTGTGCGATTTCGTTTTTCCGGCCACCCAGTTCGAGGCTGAGAGTGCAGCCTATATCACGTGTCTTGCCAATAATGCGCCCCTCACGATCCGCGCGGCCAAGGCCGCTCTGCGCACGCTTGCTTTGCCAGACGCCCAGCAGGACCGAGGCGCTGTGGATGCACTCGTCGCCGCCTGTTTTGATAGCGCCGACTATGCCGAAGGCCAGCGCGCTTTTGCCGAAAAGCGCGCACCTGACTTCAAGGGGAAATAGAGATGAGTGCCGCCCCCATCGACGCCACGGTTGGCCGCAGCGAGCGGGTGTCAGACACCCTTGATCTGCGCCAGGCGCGGTTGATGCAGCTGACCCTCGATCAGTCGGCGACGCTGGAGAAAGGCGACCCGCTGCCGCCCTTCTGGCATTATCTTTATTTTAATCCGCAAATTCAGGCTTCCGATCTTGGGGCTGACGGCCACGAACGGTTGGGCAGGTTTATTCCTGATTTCGGCCTGCCCCGCCGAATGTGGGCGGGCGGAGAGGTCACTGTCGAAAAGCCCCTGCGCTTGGGCGAGGACGTTGAGAAAATCTCGACCATCCGCGCGATCGAGGAGAAAAGCGGCAGGACGGGCAGGCTTTGCTTCGTGACCGTCGATCATGATTTTTCGGTGGCAGGAGAGCATCGTCTGCGGGAAACGCAAAAAATTGTCTACCGCGAGGCGGCAGCCCCAGGAGCGATGCCGCCACCCGCTACACCGGCGCCGGACGACGCGACATTTTCACAGACGGTCATCCCTGATCCCGTAATGCTTTTCCGCTATTCAGCTTTGATTTTCTATGGCCACCGTATTCACTACGACGCCGATTATACCCGCACGCAGGAAGGCTATCCCGGTCTGGTCGTGCACGGACCGCTTATCGCCACTCTGCTTGTCAGGCTGGGGCTCGAACGCCTTGGCACGCGGCGTTTGAAGTCTTTTGTTATTCGCGCGATGTCACCCCTGTTCGTCACGGCACCCTTCACGCTAGAGGGCCGCGACACTGAAGAGGGCGCTACCCTCTGGGCGCGCTCACCGGACGGGAATACAGCCATGACGGTCACGCTGCATGCAGCACGTTAAGTTTTCAGGAGAAGATCCCATGACAAACGGCCTCTATCAGATGCTGCTCGGACACCATGCTGCCAGCGACGCGCCTCTCCTGCATCTCCCGGACGGTACAACGCTGAGCTACGCCGGAATGGCGCAGCGTGTAGCGCAGATTTCGGGCATGCTGCGTGCGCAGGGGCTGCGCAAAGGCGACAGGCTGGCGATGCAATGCCCCAAATCGCCCCAAGCGCTGGCGCTCTACCTTGCCTGCGTTCATTCAGGGGTGATCTTCCTGCCGCTCAACACCGCTTACACGCCTGATGAGATCGGCTATTTCGTCGAGGATGCGGCACCGAAGATCATCGTGACAGATCCAGCCGCCGAAGACGCATTGCTGCCAGTGGCGCAGCGCGCCAGCGCGCTCCTGCTGACACTGGGAGCCGACGAGCAAGGCAGTTTCGCTGAGGCAGTTGCCAATGCGACACCCCAAGCCGAAGCGGTCGCCTGCGGCGCGGACGATTTGGCTTGCTTTCTCTACACCTCCGGCACCACCGGCCACTCCAAGGGGGCAATGCTGACCCAGCGCAATCTGATGTCGAACGCCCAGACGCTGGTAAAAACTTGGGCCTTCACCCGCGATGATGTGTTGCTGCATGCCCTGCCGATTTTTCATGCGCACGGCTTGTTCGTGGCATGCAACGTTACGATGGCAGTCGGCGGCGCGATGATATGGCTATCGGGTTTCGACGTCGGGGCGGTGCTTGACGCCATGCCGCACGCGACCACGATGATGGGCGTGCCTACGTTCTATACCCGCCTGCTGGATGCAGACCGATTTACCCGCGATGTTGCCGGCCACATGCGGCTCTTCACGTCGGGAAGTGCGCCGCTTCTGGCTGAAACGCACGCGCAGTTCAGCGCCCGCACGGGCCACGCCATCCTCGAGCGTTATGGCATGACCGAAACCGGAATGAACACGTCGAACCCCTACAACGGCGAGCGCCGCGCAGGTACGGTTGGCTTCCCCCTCGAGGGGGTCGAGGTTCGTATTATGGGAGAGAACGGCAAGGAGATAGCTCAGGGCGAGACCGGGCGGATCGAAGTGCGCGGACCCAACGTGTTTACGGGATACTGGAAAATGCCCGAGAAAACCGCAGCCGAGCTCCAGCAAAACGGCTTTTTCATCACCGGTGATCTTGGCCATATCGACGCGGATGGATACGTGACCATCGCGGGGCGCGACAAGGATCTGATCATTTCGGGCGGCTACAATATCTACCCCAAAGAGGTCGAATTGTTGCTCGATGCACAGCCCGGCGTTAAGGAAGCCGCCGTGATCGGCGCACCCCATGCAGATTTTGGCGAGGGTGTCGTGGCCGTGCTTGTGCAGCAAGGGAATGAGGCGCCAGACATAGAGGCGATCCAGCTGGAGGTGAGCGCCCGTCTGGCAAATTTTAAACGCCCCCAAAAGTATATCATCATCCCAGAACTGCCGCGAAATACGATGGGCAAGGTCCAGAAGAACATCCTGCGGGACACCTATGGCGATGTCTTCAGCGCGGCGGCCCACACGACAAAGCGCGCTCACAGTTGAGCGCGCTAGAGTGCGCCTGACAAGCGCTCTGCAAGATCGATAAGCGCATGCTCTGTCCCGCGTGGTCCCACAAGCTGGACCGAAACCGGAGGCTGTGCACCGGGTTTTGGGATCGCAATGGCGGGCAGATCCGCGATATTCGCCAGCACTGTAAAATCGGCCTGTCCTATGGGCGGCCGTGTGCCATGTGCAAAGGCAGGCGCTGCCACGGTTGGTAGCAACAGCACATGTTTGGTCCCCAGCCGGGCAGTCAAACTCGCGCGCGCTAAGGCAAGACGGGTCTGCGCCGCCTCCAGCTTCTCCGGCGGCACCTTACGCCCGAAATCGATCAGTCTGGCAAGTCCGGCGCTAAGGCCTGCCTCTTGCCCGAGGCTGCGCACCGCCTCGACCTCGGTCAGCAAGAAAGCGTCGCTTCGCAATCCGGCAAAATCCGTCTCTTCAAGCTGAGCTGCGGGGCCGAAAATCTTGGCCAGCGCTGCGGATACTTCGCTGCAAAATTCAGCCACATCCGGGTGGCATGCGGACAAAGCTTCGTGCTCCGGCGCGATCCAACCCTCCATGGTAAGTGAGATATCGGGTGCCCCAGCCACGACGGTCAGCACAGATCTCAATAACTCCGGTGTCTTCGCAAAAAGACCCAGCGCATCAAGACTGGGCGCAAGGGGAAAGACGCCTTCCATGCCCACCGTGCCTGCGCCCACCTTCAATCCGTAGACCCCGCAATACGCCGCCGGAATGCGCACAGACCCCATCGTATCACTGCCAAAGGCCGCATCTACAGCGCCCGAAGCCACAGCGGCCGCGGAGCCCCCCGACGAACCGCCGGCGCTTTGCCCGGGGAAGGCCGGATTTTCGCAGCGCCCGAAATGCGGGTTATCGGTTGCGGCTCCCAAGGCCCCCTCATCCATGGCGAGACGGCTCAGGAGCAGCGCACCTGCCGCGCGCAAGCTGGCGACGAGTGGCGCGTCATGCTGTGCGATATTCCCGGCGCGCGCACCGATACCCGCGGTCCAAGCTTGCCCCCACACACATATGTTGGATTTGAGACCGATCACTTTTGCGCTCAGGGGGCCGACCACCGCCTGCTGGGCCTGATCCACCGGCGCCGATGCGGTCCAATCCTCGCAGAAATGCAGGTCCGAATTCAGCTTCGATATCTTATCGAAAGGATCGCTCACAGCACGCCTGCAGCCCGCGCGAGGGCGATCCGCTTTTGCATGCCAAGGATAACGGGCGCTTCGATCAGTTTGCCATCGATCACCACCAGACCGTCAGGCGCCGCCTCGAACGCCGCGATGATTGCCAGTGCATCCGCAATTTCAGCGTCAGAAGGGGTGAAGGCGGTGTTGATCGCGGCGAGATTTGAAGGATGGATCGCCGCCTTGCCGGTAAAGCCATTGGCAGCGGCATCATGGGCCATCCGCCCGACTTTGTCACTATTGCGAAAGTCTAACTCCGGCACGTCCAGCACATCACGGCCATGTGCGAGTGCGGCGTGGACGATGCGGGCGCGGGCCATACGCATGGTATCTGACCCCGGCTGCGCCCCGAGCGAAGCCGACAGATCCACGCCACCGAACATCAACGCCCGCAGGCGACCGGTCGCACCAGCGATGCTTTCCACCGCAGAAAGCCCCTTTGCGGTCTCGACCAGCGCAATCAGACAAGTTTCGCTGCCCAACTGATCCAGTATCGAGGCAACAATTTGAAGTTCAGCCGCACTTTCGACTTTTGCCATCATCAAGGCGCCGCCTTGCGGCGCGGCATCGACCAAGCCTGCCAGATCGTGTGCACCGGCAGAACACGACAGCGCGTTAATCCGCACTGCGCGCAATGGCCCGTCTCCCTGTGGCGCCGCAAGAAACTCGAGCGCCGCAGGGCGCGACGAAGATTTTGCATCCGGCGGCACGGCATCTTCCAGATCTAGGCAGACACAATCCGCCCCCGATGCCAGTGCCTTTTCAAAGGCCTGCGGCCGGTTGGCCGGCGTAAAAAGAAGCGATCGCAGAACCAGAGCCATCCAGCTACTCCTTCGGACTCGATTGATGGGCAATATGCTCGACCACCCGCGCAGCCCCCGCCAACAGATGCGCCGACATGACGCTCGATGCCCATTCGGGGGCGCGTGCCTCGATTGCCTGAATGATCTCTTCGTGGTGGTTCAGACTGCGTTGCAGGTCCTTCTCCGAAAACATCGAATAGGTGCGCACGACCATGCTCACATCTAGCGCTGTCGTCATCAGCGCGGTCAATCGGGGGGAACGCGCGGCGGCCACGATGGTGCGGTGAAATTCCTCATTTGCGGCGGTGAGACGCTGGTAAGCGGCCTGATCGGGAGGTGGCGTATCTTTCTTCATCGCAGCGTGGATGCTCCGCAATTTGGCGATATCCTCCTCCGTCGCAAGCCTTGCGGCGCGTTGCACCGAATAACACTCAACCAGCCTGCGTATCTCATATATTTGTTCGGCTTCATCCTCGGGAAAGTAGGCAACGCGGGTCGTATAGCCGCTTTGCCGCTCGATGAAACCTTCGAGCGTGAGGCGCCCTATCGCTTCGCGTATCGGTGTGCGCGATAGGCCCAGGTCCTCCGACAAGCGCGTTTCCGTGAGACGTTCCCCTTCCTTAAGAGCACCTGTCAGTATATCATTACGAATGATGTGGTAGGCGTGTTCTGTAGCGTTCATTTTGGAGTGTGGAGATCTTTGCATTCTATGGCCTTCGCTCAGCTCCCCTTCATTTTGCATACAAATCAAATTCACTACCAGAGCAAAAGGCGATAAAGGACTTTAATTGACGCTAACGCACTCGCTCCGGGCATAATTCCGTGTACAATTTCCGGAGTTGGGAAAGTTTTTCAGGGCGTCCTGACTACAGGTCTCGGAGACTTTCATCATCTGTATCACGCAGCTGGGAATATACGGCCCTGCACTTTTTTCCACAAAGATCGCCAGGAGTGGCTGGCTTCGATGCATCTGCTGTTC
>JAGXHD010000159.1 GCA_024636395.1 Sulfitobacter sp. | reverse complement strand
GTCCAGTCTTGCAACAGCGGGTTCATGGCAGTCTCCTGTGCGCTGCGGGTCGCAGCGCGGGCTGAGGATGGAAATTCAAGCGCTCACATGCGCACATATCGGGCAATCGGCACGCGGCTTTATTCCAATGCGGCGGCTCTCGCCGTAAAGCGCATCGTAGATGATCATCTGCCCGAGCAGCGGCGTACCGGCCTTGGTGATGAGTTTGACAGCCTCAACCGCCATCATCGCGCCCACTACACCGGGCAGCGGGCCGATCACGCCCGCCTCCGCACAACTCGGGGCGAGATTGGGCGCGGGAGCCTTGGGAAAAATGCACTGGTAGCAGGGCGCACCTTGGGCGGGGGCGAACACGCTCAGCTGCCCCTCCCACTGGCTCAGGGCACCTGACACCAGAGGGATGCCCACCGTCACGCAGGTCACGTTGACAAGATAGCGCGTCTCGAAGTTATCGGTGCCGTCCAGCACTAGATCGTACTCCGCAAAAAGCTCGGCCGCGATGCTTTCATCCAGCCGCCGATTGTAGGGGCGCACGTCCACAAACGGGTTCTGCGCCTCCATTTCAGCCTGCGCCGAAAACACCTTTGGCATTCCGAGGGCGGCATCCTTGTGGATCACCTGCCGAGACAAATTTGAATTCTCGACCACGTCTCCATCGATTACCCCGATCCGGCCCACGCCGACCGCCGCGAGATATTGCAGCGCAGGCGCGCCAAGGCCCCCTGCACCGATCACCAGCACCTTTGCATTCTTGAGCGCCTTCTGCCCCGCACCCCCAACTTCGCGCAATGCGATATGGCGGGCATAGCGATTAAGCTCCGTCTCGGAAAAACTATCCGGCCTGCCTGCTGGCTGTCTTGCCAGTCTTTCGTCCACGCCCGTACGGGTACGCAGGCCCCTGATGAAGCGTGAATAGATCCAGATCATTCCGGCCACGCCGGCCACGATCAGCCAGAGCGCCGCGCTGCCGCCAGTCGCTGCGCGCAAAGGATGACCTTCGGGGAAAACGAGCTGGATCCCGATCACACCGACCAGCAGCAGTCCGATCATAATCCAGCGCGCGGAGCGTGGCGTCCGCATGACCGCGCCGAGGCCCCAGATCACCGCTGCCAAAATCAATACCAGCAAAAGTCTACTCCGTTCCGGTGGAGCCAAAGCCCCCTTCACCGCGCGCTGTCTTGTCCAACGCTTCTACGTGTTGGAACCTAGCCTGCACCACAGGCGCGACAACCATCTGCGCGATGCGCATTCCGTGTGTAATGATGAACGGCGCATCGCCTGCGTTCATCAAGATCACTCCCAGTGGGCCGCGATAATCCGCGTCGATCGTGCCGGGACTATTGGGCAGGGTGATCCCATGCTTGAGCGCAAGACCGGAGCGGGGCCGGATCTGGACCTCGTAGCCATACGGAATGGCGAGGCGCAGACCCGTGGGCACCAGCACCCGCGCACCAGCAGCAAGCTCGACCGGCTCCCCCCCGGGCAGATTTGCGCGCAGATCGGCGCCGGCGGCACCCGGTGTTTCATAGCTTGGAAGACCGAGCGAACGGTCAGCTTTGGTCTCCCACATCATGGGGATGGCGATATCACTCATACCTTCATCGCATCGGCGATCCGCGCGGCCAGCTTTTGCGCGACGGCATCTTTGCCCATGCGCGGCCATGCTTCCGCCCCCGCGTCCGTGATCAGCGTCACAGCATTCTCCGTACCGCCCATGATTCCTGTCGCGGGCGAGACATCATTGGCCACGATCCAGTCACAGCCCTTGCGCAAACGCTTTGCAGTCGCGTTTTCGATCACGTCATCGGTCTCGGCTGCGAACCCCACGACGAGAGCCGGGCGACCTGCCGTCATCTGGCTCACCCCGTGCAAAATGTCAGGGTTTTCGGCAAATTCCAAAACGGGCAGACCACCCTTGGTTTTCTTCAGTTTGCGATCGGATGCGGTGGCGACGCGCCAATCTGCAACCGCCGCGGCGAAAACCGCGGCATCAACCGGAAGAGCCGCCTCCACAGCGGCTTTCATCTGCATCGCGGTCTGTACGCGGATCAACTCTACGCCGGAGGGCGGTAGCACATCTGCCGGACCAGACACGAAAACTACACGTGCACCCAGCGCGACAAGCGCCCGTGCAATCGCCGTGCCCTGCGCCCCGGAGGAGCGGTTGGCGATGTAGCGTACAGGATCTATTGGCTCGTGCGTGGGACCGGACGTGACCAGAACGCTGCGACCTGCGAGCGGGCCAGCGGAGCAGGAGGCCGTAATTGCATTGACGATTTCCATCGGTTCGGACATGCGGCCGGGGCCATGCTCCCCACAAGCCATATCGCCATCATTGGGTCCAACCACGGCGATACCATCACCGCGCAGGGTTTCAAGATTGCGCTGCGTCGCCGCGTGTTCCCACATCCGCACATTCATCGCAGGCACGATCATCACAGGCGTATCGGTGGCGAGCAGAAGCGTCGAGGCCAGATCATTCGCCAATCCTCCCGCCATCTTTGCCATCAGATCCGCCGTGGCAGGGGCCACCACCACCAGATCAGCCACGCGGCTCAGCTGGATATGGCCCATCTCGGCTTCATCGCCGAGATCGAACAAATCGCGGTAGACCTTGCTCCCGGCCAGTGCGGATACGGAAAGCGGGGTCACGAACTCCTCGCCTGCACGGGTCAGAACGGGAGTGACGGTAGCGCCGTGCTCCCGCAAACGACGGATCAGATCGAGCGATTTGAACGCTGCAATCCCACCGCCGATGATCAAAAGAATACGTTTACCTGCCAGCATGCTGCGCCCTTTGGTTCGCCGATTGCAGGGGCAACATAGGCCGCAGCTCGATACAGCGCCAGACCCCTACTACCTGAACGCCGCGCAGGGATCACCGCGCGCGGGCGCGGGCGCATCGAGCGTGAGGGAAAACGCACCCTGTACATCGGCTCCGGCCTCTCCCTGCGCCAGCGCAAAAACACGTACGTCGGGTGCCGCATAGGCGATATGGGCCGGAGCACCCCAATCCGTGCGGGCGTGACCGTTGCCGGTGATCACCACAACGGGCCCGCCGACCCTTTCGAGCGCAATGAGCGCGGCATCGGCGAGCGCCACGTCCCGCAGTCGCTGGGCATTGACCATCATCGGCAGGATCTCCTCCGGCAGCGCGCCGCAATGCGCATCGGCCTGTAGCTTTTCGCGGGCGGCCTGCTCTGCCGGATCCACCGGGTCGTCGAGGCCAAAAACATCAGCAAGATAATAATCCGACAGCGGTTCCGCCAACGGGCCCCGCAGATCAGCGCGAGTCAGACCGGCGCCGAAGAGCGTTGCATCCGGCGCGGCGGCAAAAATGGGGAAATACATCTCGAAAGAAGGCCAATCGGTTTGCGACCAGCCGAGCAGGGCATCGAGTTCGGCCTGCGTTCGCCAAGGCTTCTGTGCATCGCGCAATTGCGCGGGTGTCAACATCTCGAACACCAGTGCCTTTGGCTGCAAGGCCTCGACCCATCTGGCCTGTCTTGCGTGATGGTCGGGGTTGTCATGCTGCTCGCCCAGGATCACGATTTGGGCATCAAGTGCGGCCTGCGGCACTTCTGCGTTCGCCCCTGACGCAAAAAGCGCAGCCAAGAGGGCCGCGCTTAAGCTCATTTTTCTAGGAGAAAAAATCTTCATGTGAGGAAGTGGAAAACTTCCTGTGACTGCATCTCGAGCGACTTACGCATTTTCTGGAACGCCGCCGCTTCAAGCTGGCGTACCCGCTCCTTGCTCAAGCTCAGCTCTTGACCAAGACTTTCGAGTGTTCTGGGCGTATCGCGCAGCTTACGCTCGCGCACGATGAATTGTTCGCGCTCATTTAGAGCGGCCATCGATGTGAGAAGCCATTCGCGCAGCTGTTTTGTGTCGTGATTGTGCTCGACGTTTTCCGCCGCTTGGGCGCTGTCGTCCTCGAGCGCATCAATCCACTCACGCCCTTCATCTTCTGCCGATTGAGTAGCGTTCAGGGAATAATCGGAGCCGGACAGGCGCCCTTCCATCATCTCGACGTCGTGCAACGGCACGCCAATTTCGGTCGAGATCAACTGACGTAGCTGATGACGGTCGAGTGTCTCGCCCGCGGATGCAGCTTCGCGCTCCAGCCGCGCCTGAACGCGGCGCATGTTGAAAAACAGCGACTTCTGAGAGGACGTGGATCCGGTGCGCACCATTGACCAGTTGCGCATCACGTGATCTTGAATGGAGGCCTTGATCCACCAAACGGCATAGGTCGAGAAACGCACGCCGCGGTCAGGATCAAACTTGTCTGCAGCCTTCATCAGGCCGAGACCTGCTTCTTGGATCAGATCGTTCATCGGCGCGCCATAACGCTTGAATTTTGACGCCATCGAAATGGCCAAGCGCATGTATGCTGTGATCAGCCGGTGCAACGCAGCTTCATCCCGCTCATCGCGCCACGCATAGGCTAGTTTCAGCTCCGTCTCGGCATCCAGCAGCTCTGCTTTCATCGCAGTGCGAGTGAGTGAAAAATCTTGCGCAGTTCCCATTGCCATATGTTCCGTCTCCCTGGTGTCAGCAGGTCACCTTGTGGTGACGCTTTGATAAGTTTACGCATCAAGGTGCACTTTGGTTCATAAAAGGTTTGTGAAAATGTTGCCTAAAGGGACATTTGTGTTAGGGGGCGCCGCATCGGGGAAATCGGAGTGGGCCGAAAGATTATTGTATTCCAGCAACTTGAACCTGCACTACTTGGCAACTGGCAGAATTTTAGACGACGAAATTAATTTCCGCGTAAAGGTGCACAAACAACGGCGTGATGCGCGCTGGAATACCTTGGAAGAACCGCTGAACCTCGGGCCGGTGCTGTCTAAACTCAGTGCATATGACAGCGTTTTGATCGATTGTGCCACCATGTGGCTCAGCAACCAAATGATGGACGAAGCCGACCTCGATGTGGCAACCGGCGCACTGCTTTCAGCCTTGTGCGATTGTGCCGCGCCATGGGTGATCGTCTCGAACGAAGTGGGCCACGGCATCGTGCCCGACAATAAGATATCGCGCACCTTCCGCGAGGCGCAAGGGCGCCTCAACATCGCGCTCGCGCGGCAGGCCGATCTGGCCGTGATGATCGTCGCGGGCCTTCCGCAAGTCCTCAAAGGAGCACTCCCATGACCACTTGGCACTGGGTCCGCCATGGACCGACACACGAAAAATCCTTTGTCGGATGGCGCGATGTGCCTGCCGATCTGTCGGACATCGCGCTCATCGATCGGGTGCGGGCGTATCTGCCTGCCGATGCGCTCATCGTGTCCTCAGATCTCATTCGCTCCGTGCATACGGCCGATGCCCTCACCGCCCAAGGTCACACCCGCCTGCCGCATGAGCCTGCGCTGCGCGAAATCAACTTCGGTGTCTGGGACGGCATGCGCTTTGATGCCGTGGCCGCGCGCGATCCGCAGCTGAGCCGCGATTTCTGGGAAAAGCCCGGCGATATCGTGGCGCCGGAGGGCGAAAGCTGGAACCAGACCATGGCACGGGTGAGCGCTGTGGTGGACCGCATGAACACGACACACGCTGGCGCTCATATCATCGCCGTGGCGCATTTCGGCGTTATTTTGACACAGGTCCAACGCGCGCTCGGTGTGTCGGCCTCTGCCGCGATGGCCCATAAAATCGACAACATTTCCGTCACCACAATCAAACATCGCGGGCCGGAGCACTGGGAGGTGGACCGGATCAATCATCTCCCGTGATGCATCTGTGAACAGGAATGAATTTGCGCGGTTCCACGTCCCCCGCTAAGCCTTTGGCCCATGACATACACACTCTTCATCGGTGATCGTACCTTCTCGAGCTGGTCTTTGCGCGGCTGGCTGATGCTGCACAAATTCGGGCTGCCGTTCCAGGAGGCCGATATTGGCCTCTACGCAGGCACCATGGCGCAGGACATGGCATCACTCGCTCCCGTACGCCTCGTTCCGGCCCTGCGCACGCCCGAGGGCGACGTGGTGGGCGAGACGATGGCGATTGCCGAAACCTTGGCGGAGCGCCATCCGGATATCGCGATGTGGCCTGCGGATCCCTCTGCGCGCATCCGCGCCCGTTTCATCAGCGCCGAGATGACCACCAGCTTCAGCGCGTTGCGCGGCAGCTGCCCCATGCAGCTGGCTCATGTGGATGTTGGCTTCAAGCCCTCTGAGGCGGTCCTCGCTGACCTCAGGCGGGTAGAAACACTGTGGGCCCATGCACGCGAGAAGTCCGCGGGAGGTCCGTGGCTGTTCGGGGCCTATTCGCTCGCCGACGCGTTCTATGCCCCAGTCTGCGCCCGAATTGTCGGCTATGATCTGCCTGTCTCGGAAGCCGCGCGTACCTATTGTGAAACCGCACTGAGCGACCCCGCCTTTCGTCTGTGGCGCAGCGAGGGTCTCAAGCAAAGCTACGATCCTTTCCCCTATCCGCCCACTGGGTTGACGAAGCCATGGCCCTTCTAGGAAAGCCTGAAAGTAACAGGAAAGTTTGTCAGCCTCAGACACGTTAACCATTCTTAAACGCTTGCCACTCTATCGTTAACCACTTGGTAGGGACGGGGTGAAAGCATGGTGGCACGCGCCTATAGCGTCGCATTTCAGGGGGTCGATGCGCGCATGGTTGAGGTGCAATGCGCCGTGACACCGGGGCTGCCCGCTTTCTCCATCGTAGGCCTGCCGGACAAGGCTGTATCGGAAGCGCGCGACCGTGTGCGCACGGCGCTCACCTCCATGGCAATCGCCCTGCCCTCGAAGCGCATCACAATCAATCTGAGCCCCGCGAACCTTCCAAAAGAAGGCAGC
>JAGXHD010000158.1 GCA_024636395.1 Sulfitobacter sp. | reverse complement strand
TGATGCTCAAGGATTGACCACGCCGCCAGCGCTCCTGAATCTGCGGCCGCTGCCGCGCCTCCGATGGCAGCGCCGTCTCCGGCAATCCACGCGTTCGTGGTGAATTGACCGTCCGGCTCCGTCATCGTGAACCATTGCCGAAACGCCGGGTCGAAACGGAATTTTGCGCCCATCAATTCTGCCAGTTGCATCTCGGGTTGCAGGCCGTAGCCAAGTCCTACCGCATCGCATGGCAGCCAGCGGACTTGCTTGTCCGTGCTTGCGTAGGAAATACCGCTCACGCGGTCCACGCCGGTAATGGCGTCCAGCCTTATGCCGATCTCGATGGGAACTTTGGCGCGGCGCAATTCCTGCATCAGTCGCACGCCTTCGGTCAGCGTGCCGAGGCCGGTCATTGCCATCTGGGGAAAGGCGCGCAATTTGCCGGAAATTGGAGTGGTATCAAGCACTGCGGCAACTTGCCCACCGGCCCGCAAATACTGCGCCGCAGCCAGATAAAGCAATGGCGAGCTGCCGGTGAAGACGACCTTTCGACCGATGAAGCTGGCGTCGCGCTTCAGTGCGATCTGCGAGCCGCCGAGTGTATAGGCGCCAGGCAGCGTCCAGCCCGGCAGGGGCAGAATCCGGTCCATTGCCCCGGTTGCAATGATAGCGGCCCGGTATCGCAGAGTGGCAAGGCCCCCCTCGGAGACGACTGAAAGCTCGTCGCCCATGGCGCCCCAAACCTGTGTCCCCGGCCGATAATCGCAAGCCGTCAGCACAGCGTCTTCACGGCGCTCACGCTCGATCATTGCGGCGGCGGCATCTCCGAAGATCCGGCTTCGATAGTGTTCGAGCCTCGGCGTGATCCGGCGCGTGCCTTGACCACCTGGGCGAATGGACTCGTCAAGAATTATGGGGCGCAGCCCATGGTCGACAAAGATGCGCGCGGCAGCCAGACCCGCAGGCCCCGCCCCAACGATAATCGGTGTATCGGTATGATCCTCATGCATCAGTGGGCGACCATTTGCCAAGCGGTGAAGCGCTGAACAGCTTCATGTCGCGCGAAGCTTCGGTGGCGCAGGCGCGTAGGCGTCGGCCATCATTAGTCCAGACAGAGCAATCCTGGCATGCGCCCATCAGGCAGAATCCCGCACGCGGGCAGCCGTCAAACTCCGAGTAACTCAAAAATGCCCCGTCTCGAAGCAAGGCGGCGATGACAGTTTCGCCCTCCATAGCCTCGACCGGGCGGCCATCGAAAAAAACGGTAAATGTCGCGCCGTCCGATACGATGGGCACCAGCAGGCCGTTCATAATTAACTTCACCTCACTGCTTATTACATTGCAATAACAACAATTGGATTATTGCGGCAGTGCGTAAAAACTGTCAAGCGGTTGCAAACTCTGCTGCTTGTGAGGCGGACGGAAAACGAGACACTACCCTTTAGGTCGGTGGCATGAAATGGGCCGCGACCTTAGCGCTCCCTTGGGCGGGCATGACCGCGACAGATCATTTTTCGGTAGCCCGCAAGCAATCAGGTGGTGATCGAGTGTGCGGCGGCAATGATCAAGCTGGAATAGTTCGAGATGACCGTGTCCGGGTTGAAACGCGCAACGCTCGTCGCAATGCTGATAGCCCCTTGAACCTTGCCACCAGATCCGACGATCGGCGCAGCAATCGAAGCGTCCCCAAGATAGATTTCCTCAAATCCCGTGGCAAAGCCCTGTTTGCGGCTAACGTCGATAATCTTTAGCAGTTCGGCAGGCTTGGTCACGGTGTGGGGTGTGTGCTCACGCAGGTCTGATGCCTCTAGAACCTCGGCCACCTTTTCGGGATCGAGCTGCGACAGAATGGCCCGTCCCGCAGACGAGCAGTAGGCTGGCAGACGCGTTCCCGAAATCACGTTGGGCTGAAGCACGTGCCGGCTTTGAATGCGGGCGACATAGACAATTTCCGCACCGTCGAGCACGGTCAGACTGACGGTTTCCTCGGTTTCGCGGCTCAAATGCTGGAGCACCGGCATCGCGGCGCGAACGAGCATGGACGAATGCTTGTATTGATAGCTTAGGTTCAGAACCTTCAGCGACAGACTGTGCTGCCGCGTCAAAGGATCTTTGTCCAGGTATCCCAGCTTGTTCAGCGTGTGGCAGAACCGTTGCACGGCACTCAGATCGAATGAGGTCAACTGGGCGATTTCGGACAGGGTCAGCTTGGGATGCGCTTCGTCAAAAGCCTCGAGGACGCGGAAGCATTTTGCCACCGACTGGATCATGAGCGGATCGGATTTCTTCATAACTGGCGGTGTCACACTCAACTCAAAAGGCTCGATAGCAACTATCGTATTCTTCTCTTGTAAGTGCATTTGCGCTGCCGAGGCTATGACTAACTTGCAGTTGACACCAATTTAGTTGTATACCTACAATCAATAACAACTATTATATGGTGATAGCAAAGATGGCATCCTACATTCTGACTGAAACAATTGACACCGTACGGCGCATCACTCTGAACCGTCCGGACAAGCTGAATGCCTGGAACGCTGAGATGCGTGACATGCTCATTGAGGCGCTGAAGGAGGCCGAGGCAGATGACGCCATCCGCGCCGTCGTCTTGACGGGGGCTGGAGATCGCGCCTTCGGGGCCGGGCAGGACCTGAACGAGTCCAAGACCTTTGATGCGAACCGTGCGGAAGAGTGGATGGGAGAATGGAAAGTTCTCTATTCGCAGCTGCGATCGCTGTCCAAGCCGATCATTGCGGCGCTGAATGGTGTGGCGGCAGGGTCGGCCTTTCAGGTTGCGCTGCTATGCGATCTGCGCGTCGCCCACCCAGGGGTGCTCATGGGGCAGCCCGAGATCAAATCCGGCATTCCCACAGTGACCGGGAACTGGGTCATGCGCGAATTGATCGGCCTTGCCCGCACCATTGATCTGACGCTGACCGGACGAATGCTTGATGCGAATGAAGCGAAGGAGTTCGGCCTGATCTCGCGCCTTGTCGAGGCTGACGCGGTGCAGGACGCCGCGTTAGACTTGGCGCGCGAACTGGGTGCGCATCCGCCGGTCGCGATGCGGCTCAACCGCCAGCGGATCGCAGAAGTGACCCAAGCAAGCTTTGACGAGACAATGTCCTCGGGTGTGCGCATCCAGGTCGAAGCCTACGGAACAGGCGAACCTCAGGCCGAGATGGAAAAGTTCTTCGAGGCGCGCCGCAACCGTAGCTGAGCCCATGGCACCTGAGGGAGGCGCATTTTCAATCAGGTCGCTCGCTTTGAAAGAAAGTGGAGTGTCGAAACTTTTCATCATGAGGACAAAATGAGAATTGTCGGGCTGACGAACACGTTTCAAGACATCGCGCGTGAGACGCCGTCCCGTCCGTTTGCCATGACCCATGATGGGGTGCTCACGATGGGGGATCTTTCGGCGCAAGCCGATACGATGGCTTTTCGACTGCACGATGCCGGGGCCCGCGCCGGTGATCGTATTCTGGTGATGATGCGCAACAGCCCGGCTGCGCTGGCGTTGGTACATGGTATCCTAAGGGCAGGCATGGTCTGGGTTCCAGCCAATCCGGCGTTGGTGGGCACATCTCTGTCGCATGCCGTATCTCTTGTCGAGGCATCCCTGATTGTCTGCGACGCAGAAGCGGCGCCAGTGCTTGATGCCTGCGGGGCCACTGCGCCGCTAGGCCGGATCGAGATGACGGACACGTCGGCGCCCGCCCCATCCAGAATGGCTTGGGATGGCCCTGTGCCCGGTCCGCAGGACACAGCGGCGCTGATGTATACCTCAGGGACGACCGGCCCCTCCAAGGCCGTGATCGTCACGCACACGATGCTGGAACTCGCCGCCCAATCGGTGGCCTTCTGCGCCTCGCTCGCGCCGGGTGACAGCCTCTACATGTGGGAGCCGTTCTACCATATCGGCGGCGCGCAGTTGATCGTTTTGCCAATCCTGCACGAGGTTACCCTGACCATGCGTGACAGGTTCAGCGCCAGCCATTTCTGGGAGGACGTGTCGCAATCAGGTTGCACGCATATCCACCATCTGGGGGGTGTCGTACAGATCCTGTTGAAGCAGCCAGAAACACCATATGAGAAGGATCATAGCGTCAGGATCGCTTGGGGGGGTGGCTGCTCGACCGAGGCATGGCGCCCATTCGAGCAGCGATTTGGTGTCAAGATACACGAATGCTATGGCATGACGGAGTCCTCGTCGCTCACGACCTGCAACACCGAAGGCGTCGTTGGCGCGGTTGGCAGGCCGCTTCCGTGGTTCACTGTCGATATACTGGACGAGGATAGACGCGCGCTTGACCGTGGACAGGGGCGCGGCGAGATCGTGGTGAACACCTCGGTTCCCGGCGCGATCTTTCCCGGCTATTACCGCAATGCCGAAGCCACGAAAAAGGCGCTGCGTCCGACCGGTTTCCACACTGGCGATATGGGATCCTGGGACGAAAGTGGAATGCTCTTGTTTCACGGGCGGATGGGCGACAGCATCCGTGTGCGCGGTGAAAACGTGTCAGCCCACGAGGTCGAATCCGTCGCCAACCTGCATCCGTCCGTCAGTGAAAGCGCGATGGTTGGCGTGCCGGCTGAGATTGGCGAGCATGACATATTGCTTTTCGTGCGACCCAACGAGGGCGCGACGATCAACGCCGCAACGCTGGGCGAATGGCTAGAAACCCAGCTGCCGCATTATCAGCGACCGCGCTACATCAAAACCATTGAAGATTTCCCCAAGACTCCAAGCCAACGGATTCAAAAGCACCGGTTGCCCAGGGATCTGGATGGGGCGTGGGAATACGCCAAACGCAAGACAACTGGAAAGGTAAGCCCATGAGTGTCGACATCCTGATCACCGGAACGGGCATGTTTGCCGGCCGCATGGCGTTGGATATAGCTGCGACCGCCCAACATCCGGTCAAGGTAATGGTCGCCGGACGCAATACCGACCGGCTCGACTGGCTGCGCACCGCGGGGAATGCGCGCGCGGCGATGTTCGGCACGCCTGCCAAGATCGTGACCCATGAGATCGACCTCATGGAGGAGGGGGCCAGCGAACGCATCCTGGACATCGCACAGCCACGCATCGTCGTGCAGGCGGCCTCGATCCAGACATCCTCGGTGATCGCGCAAAAAGGCTCCAAATGGACGGATCTGGTCTCGCGCGGGGGGCTTAGTGCCACGGCGGTGTTCCAGGCGATCATCTCCAGCCGCATGGCGAGTGCGATTGAGGCGACTTGCCCCGGCGCCCATTACATCAACTGCTCCTTTCCCGATGTAGTCAATGGGATGATCAGTGAAATGGGCTATGACGTGCTTTGCGGAACCGGCAATGTGGCGATCCTGTCCAATGTGTTCGAAGGAGCGATCAGCGGTTCTGACAAGGGCAGGCTGAGGGTATTGGCGCACTACCAGAACCTTGCCCCTTGGCGCCAACCCGCAGATCGCCGCGCAGACGCTGTGCCGCCGCGCGTTTTTGTCGGAGACAAGGAAGTCGAGGATGTCTTTGCCACCTTCCGCGACACCCGGCTGACGCCGGAGCCTGCCATCGAGATTTCCGGCGCCAGCGGCGTAACGCTAATGCTGGCGCTGGCCGCAAATCAGACCTGGTATGGGCACGCGCCCGCGCCGCATGGCCGTCCGGGCGGGTATCCGGTCAAGTTCGAGGACGGGGTTTTCGGGCTTGATCTGCCGACGGGGGTGGATGAGGCTGCTGCCGTCGCATGGAACGACGCGTTCGAGCGCCGGAATGGTATGACCGTCGGTCAAGGCCGCGCCCAGTTTCATGGCACGCTGCATGAGATGCTCTCGAACCAGGGTTTCGTTCATGCTGACGGTTTCGCCCTTTGCGATCTCGAAGAGGTCCACCATGATTTCGCGGCCTTGCGTGATCGGCTGTCCTCCCAAGAAAGCACATGACAGCAGGAGCCGGCCAAATTGGAATAATTGGCGTCGGTCATCTCGGGGCGCTATTGATCCGCGGGCTTCTGAGACATGGCATGGATCCCAAGCGAGTGACCGTGTGCCCGCGTGGGAACGCCGCCGCTTTGGCAGGGGAGTTGGGGCTTGAACTGGCCGGTAGCAACGCAGAGGTGATCGACCGTTGCAACACGGTGCTTCTCGCCGTGCGTGTCGATGACGCGCTGAAGGCGCTCAGTGACCCTGACTTGCCGTGGCGCGAGGGTCAGCTTCTGCTATCCGCCTGCGCCGGAGTGCGTGTTGAAAATCTGGCCAGTTCGATCCCTGATGGGGTCCAGATCTTCCGCTTCATGCCTTTGTCCTCGGCCGACATAGGCGCCAGCCCGACGGCGCTGTTCCCGGCCCGTTCAGATGTTGCGGAGCTGCTGACTGCATTCGGCCCGGTGCAACCGGTCCAAACGGAAGACGCTTTCGAAACTGCGACCGTCTTTGCCTCGATGTACGGCTGGGTGCATCGCATTGTTGATCTATCGAGCCAGTGGGGGCAAGCCAATGGATTGCCGAGGGACACGGCTGATCGTCTTGCGGCATTGACTGTGCTTTCCGCAGGCCGGAACGTGGCGGAACGCGAGGAGAGAATCGAGACACTGCTGACCCATCTCGCCACGCCTGGCGGGATCACCGAACACGGGCTGGGCGTTCTGGAGGATCACGGATTGGGCTCGGCGTGGTTTCAGGCTGCCTCCAGCGTACTGGCCAAGCTCCACGGTACGGCGCCCGCCTCCGATGACGGGCTTAACGCATTTGACGGTGCCATCTGAGAAAACCAAAGCGCGCTTTCGCCAGATTTCCAGTCCTGGCAGAATGGCAAGGGACCTGTCAGTCATGGGCTCTAACTCATCTCGCGTGCGCGCTCTGTAGATCGCCCCATTGTTCTGAAATAGATCAGTGGACGATGATACGATCGAGAAAGGCCTTGGTGCGTGCGCTGTCCGGGTTGTTGAAAAACTTGTCAGGCACGTTTTCCTCCACGATGCTGCCGTCCTCCATAAAAATCACACGATCCGCGACCGCCCTCGCAAACCCCATTTCATGGGTCACGCAGAGCATGGTAATACCCTCATGGGCCAGCTCGGTCATGACCTCTAGAACTTCATTGATCATTTCCGGGTCAAGCGCCGAGGTTGGTTCGTCAAAAAGCAGGATTTTTGGTTTCATGCAAAGCGCACGGGCAATGGC
>JAGXHD010000157.1 GCA_024636395.1 Sulfitobacter sp. | reverse complement strand
GCACGGCTCTCTTCGAGGATCGCACGGCGCGATACAACGATGTTGCCACGGCGACGGTCCATCTTGAGAACCTGGAACGGCTGCTTGAGACCCATGAGCGGGCCTGCATCGCGCACGGGGCGCACATCGACCTGCGAGCCGGGCAGGAACGCCACGGCGCCGCCCAGATCCACGGTAAAGCCACCTTTGACACGGCCAAAGATCGCACCCTCGACGCGCTCTTCGGATGCGTAGGCTTTTTCCAGACGGTCCCATGCTTCTTCGCGGCGCGCCATCTCGCGGGAGATAACGGCTTCGCCACGGGAGTTCTCTACCTGACGCAGGAACACTTCGACTTCATCGCCGACTTCAACTTTGGGCTGTTCGCCTGGTTCGGCAAATTCTTTGAGCTCGACGCGGCCTTCCATCTTGTAGCCTACGTCGATGATGGCTTGGCCCGCTTCGATCGCGATAACCTTGCCTTTGACAACAGAACCCTCTTCGGGCGTGTCCATTTCGAAGCTTTCGTTCAAGAGTGCTTCAAACTCGTCCATCATATTCGCCATGTAGCGTATCGTATCCTTTTGAGTGATGTATCTGGCCGTGCGGTTGTCTCCGCCGGTCTTGGGTGTGAATTGGACTTCGGGGCAGACAGATCCGTTTGCGATAAAGAAAGAGGGCCGGAACAATCCGACCCTGCCTGAGATATCGCGCCCGGAACGTGTATCCGCTCCTTAGACAAGGGCGCGTATAGGCTTTCAGCGCGGCCTTGGCAAGAGTGCCTTGGCCGCGCGCCCGGCTTGTGCGAATTGCCGCCCGCGCGACGATGCGGCAGGCGGCGGTCCGGCTCTGGTCAGGCGGCAAAGCCCATCTTGGCGACATGCATCTCGAAGGTGGGGTGCATTTCCGCTCCCACAACCGTCTCCTTGTGATGGCGGTAGATCGAGCGCCAGTAAGGTTGAATGATAACGCCTTCATCCTGCATGATCTTCTGGAGTTTTGCCATGACCTCGCGGCGCTGATCCGCGTCTGCGATGGCAAGCGCGTCGGCCAGCAGAGCATCGAACTCCGGATTGGCAAACGCACTCTCGTTCCAAGCCTCGCCGGAGCGGTAGGCAAGGGCAAGCACCTGAACGCCCAACGGGCGCTGCGCCCAATCCGTCGTTGAGAATGGATATTTCGCCCACTCGTTCCAGAACGTCGATCCCGGCAGGACCGTCCGTTTGACAGGAATCCCCGCATCACGCAGCATTGCCGCCGCCGCGTCCGAGGTATCCTTGCGCCACGTGTCGTCGATAGAAATCAGATCATGCTCAAAATCGGCCATGCCCGCTTCTTCCAGCAGCGCCTTGGCACCTGCAGGATCGAATACAGGCGCGGGCATTTCCGCATATTCGGGGTGGATGGGCGAGACATGGTGGTTTTCAGCGACCGTCCCGTTGCCGGAAAAGCCCAACTCCAGCAGTACGTTGTTGTCGATCGCCATCGCAAGCGCCAGGCGCACCCGCGCGTCGGAGTACGGCCTCACCCCATCGATCTCGGCAGCCTGATTTGTCCGCACGACCACCGTGTTGGCCGTGATCGCCTCGGATTTCGTCCAGCCGACATCGTCAAGCAGGGTAACGAACTCCCCGATGGATTCGTAAATCATATCGACCTCATCGGAATCCACCGCCGCGAAAATTGATGCTTGATCGGTGCCGTAATCGATGAATTCGATACGGTCGAGGGCCGCGCCCTCACCCCACCACGTATGATCTTCGTTTTTGACGAGCGCCGCCCGCACACCGACCTCGTATTCACCGGGCAGGTAAGGCCCGGTTCCGATAGGATTGTCGAGCGGATCACCGTTGAACGAGGAATGAACAACGGAAGCCGGATAATCCGAGAAACCCGCGATGAGAGTAATATCGGGCGCCGCCAGAGACAGCCGAACGGTCATATCGTCCACCACGGTAATCGCACCCTCGCGGGCCATCCCCGTTTCCTCGTCTACCAGAGAGCCCATACGCGATGCCATCGAGTTTCCCTCGACATTCTTCTCGCACCAGCGCGCGATGTTGAAGGCCACGTCCTGCGCGGTGAACGGCTCCCCGTTATTCCACGTCACAGCAGGCCGGACCCGAAGCGTATATTCCGTGGCGTCGTCATTTACCTCCCAGCTTTCCAACAGCATCGGCGTGATCGTCCCGTCGATCTGGTACTCGGAGAGGTACTCGAAATACCCGCGGGTAAAATTCGACAATTGCGGCCAGTCAAAGGTGCGCGGATCCTTTTGCGCCTTCACGGACGATTCGATCCGCAGCGTGCCGCCCGGTGCGATGTGGGCCGCCGCGGCTGCGGGCCGTGCCAGACCAAGCAGGCCGTAGGCTGCCGACGTCGTCACGCCGAGGACGGTTGCGCGTGTCAGGAATTCGCGCCGCGACAAGGTACCGTCCGCGACTTCTTGGGCATAAGTGCGGGCAGCGGAATGAATTTGATCTGGTTGTGTCATGTTTGTCTCGTCAACTTTTCTTCGGGGAAATTGAGAGCGGTCGACGTCGCCGATAAGGGACAGACCACCCAGAACGCGCTCATCGCGATCATTGACATGGGAGTAAAAACTAGTCCGCCCGAAGAAAAATCAAGAAGTTCTGCGTCGCCTCGCGGAAGCGCTGACGAGTGTGCCGCGCCGGAATACTCCGGCGCAGTCTCTAGGCTCAGGCCTCTGTCGGTCCGCCCGCATCTTTCCAGGCCGCAAAGCCGCCGATGTTCGTAACGTTTGTGAACCCCATATCCTTGAGCGTTTTACCTGCGAGCGCCGCCTGCCCGCCTGCACCGCAGATCAGATAAAGCTCAGCGTCCTTCTTAAAAGTCGGGTCATAGAGCGCCTCGACCGCCGGATCGGCGCGGAATTCGATCATGCCACGCGGCACACGGTGCGCACCTGCGATAGTCCCGCTTTTTGCGATATCGGCGCTGTCGCGCACATCGATAAATACGCCATCACCCGCCGCGTGCTTCGCAATCGCATCCGCTGGCCCCATTTTGGGCACATCTGCATTGGCGGCGTCCATATAGTCTTTCGCAGTTTTCATCTGGCTCTCCTTGTTAAGTGCTCACGGGATAAACGTGGTGCAGCAGAGTGAAATCACAAGGGTGCTTTGCAGGCGAGAATGTTCTTGCGGGCGACGAACAAGCAATGCCGTCCGTATCACTGGCCGCCGCTGCGTCTACCTGCGAGCGGCGCTCACGGTTGCTACAGCTGCCGCCACCGCCTCCTCGATCGACAGCTCCGAAGTGTCAATCACGGTAGCATCCGGCGCCGGTTTCAGAGGGGCTTCGGCACGTTCCATATCGCGTGCATCGCGCGCTTGCACATCTGCTAACACCTGATCGAACGTGTCGCGAATTCCGATTGCAGACATCTCAGCAAACCGGCGCTGCGCACGCACCCGCGCACTCGCCGTGACAAAGAGCTTAACGGCCGCATCTGGACAGATCACCGTACCGATGTCACGACCGTCCAGTACTGCGCCGCCCGACCGGCCCGCAAAACTGCGCTGGAAATCCAGCAGCGCTGCACGGACCTCGGCGATGACCGCCACCTCGCTCGCTTTCCGGGCGACGGCGGACGTCCGCAGGCTGTCATTTTCAAGATCGTCTGACCTGAGGCTCCGTGCCGCCTCCGCCGCCTCCATTCCAGCAAGGACCTTGGCCCCCACCGCGCGGTAAAGCAGGCCTGTGTCGAGATGCGCAAAGCCGAAATGGGCAGCGACCGCTTTGGATAACGTCCCCTTCCCCGCTGCAGCAGGTCCGTCGACCGCTACGGTGAACTCATCAGTCATCCCGGCTCACCTGAGCGCCCAGCGCGGCCATAAGCGGCTCGAAGATCGGAAAAGACGTGGCAATGGGCCCACCGTCATCAACCCGCACAGGCGCGTTTGCAGCCATCCCGAGGATGAGAAAGGACATCGCGATACGGTGATCGAGCTGGCTCGCGCACAAGCCTCCACCCGCCACATTGCCATGTCCCACGCCTGTGACAGTCCACCAATCCTCGCCCTCGTCCACCTCGATGCCGTTGGCGCGCAAGCCCTTCGCCATTGCGTCGATCCGGTCGCTTTCCTTGACGCGCAACTCGCGCACACCGCGCATGACCGTCTGGCCCCGCACAAAGGCGGCGACTACACTGAGCACGGGATATTCATCGATCATGCTGGCGGCGCGGGCGGGCGGCACCTCGATCCCCTGCATATCGGGAGAGAAGCGCGCGCGCAGATCCGCCACAGGCTCGCCGCCCTCTGTCCGCTCGTTTTCATAACTCAGATCGGCGCCCATCTCGCGCAGGGTGGTGAATAGACCCGCGCGGGTGGGGTTAAGCCCGATGCCGGGCACCAGAATGTCAGACCCGGGAACGATCAGTGCAGCGCAAACTGGAAAAGCCGCAGACGAGGGGTCGCGCGGCACCTCGATATGCTGGGCGCGCAATTCGGGCTGACCCGTGAGCGTGATCTCGCGACCCTCTTCAGTTTCACGGGTGGAGATTTCGGCGCCGAAGCCTTCGAGCATGCGTTCCGTATGATCGCGCGTGGCTTCGCGCTCGATCACGACGGTCTTGCCGGGCGCGTTGAGCCCCGCCAGCAGAACGGCTGACTTGACCTGTGCCGAGGGCACCGGCACGACATAGCGGTCAGGTATAGGCTCCCGCGCGCCGACCAGCGTCCTGGGCAACCGTCCGCCCGCGCGCCCAACGGCCTGACAGCCAAACAGCGCGAGCGGATTAGTGACCCGCGCCATGGGGCGACCATTGAGGCTGGCATCGCCCGAAAACGTCGCGGTGATCGGCTGGGTCGCCATTGCGCCCATGATGAGGCGCACGCCGGTGCCCGAGTTGCCGCAATCGATCACGCCCGAGGGCTCCGCAAAGCCGCCCACGCCCACACCGTGCACCGACCAACGTCCACCGCCATGATCGGTCACTTCCGCCCCGAAGGCGCGCATGGCCTTGGCGGTATCGAGCACGTCCTGCCCTTCGAGCAGTCCGGCTATCGTCGTCTCACCGACACACATGGCCCCAAGGATCAGGGACCGGTGCGAGATGGACTTGTCGCCCGGCACATCAGCAGTGCCCCGCAGCGGCCCACAGGCCGTGGACGTCATTGGAATGGGATCACCGTGGCCTGACATATGCATGTCCTCGCTTGAAAAGTTTCCAGCGTTCTAGACCAGCGCAGATGCGCCGTCCATTCAATGCCCGGTTTCAGTTGGCGAAAAACTCCGGAGCGCGCGCGGCCTTTTCCTACACCCGTCGAAACGTGAGATAATGCGGGGTGCGCCCCTCGCGCAGTGCTTTCTGCTCGTAACGGGTCGAGATCCAGTCATCCCAGGGCTCGCGCCAATCGGCAGGCCGCTCCGCAAGCCATTCAAACCCAAAGCGCGGCACTTCCTCCAGCGTCTGACGCACGTAATCCTTGATGTCCGTTGCGACACGAAAGATCGCACCCGGCTTCAGGACACCGTGCAACGGCACCAGATGCTCCTCGGTCACGAAACGGCGGCGGTGGTGACGGGTCTTGGGCCAGGGATCAGGATAAAGCAGGAAGGCCCGCGAAATACTTTGAGCAGGCAGCACGTCGAACATATCGCGCACGTCGCCGGGATGTACTTTGACGTTGTCTACGCCCGCCTTGCGGATCTTGCCCAGCAGCATGGCCACGCCGTTGACATAAGGCTCCGCCCCTATGACGCCGGTATCGGGATTGGTCGCAGCCTGATGCACCATATGCTCACCGCCGCCAAATCCGATTTCGAGCCAGACCGGCCTGCCCCCGAACATCGCCTCGGTATCGAGCGGCGTACGAGCCGGATTGCTCTCCCAATCCACCGCACCGGGCGAGAGGGCTGCAAGATCCTCCTCCAGATACTCTTTCTGGGCTTGCTTGAGATTATGGCCCTTGAGGCGACCATAAAAATTGCGGCGGGGTCTGACTGGGGTTTTCATGCCCGCGATGTAGCGGGGATGCCGCGCTGCTGCAATAGGTCGGAAAGTTACCGTCCGTTAAGACCTGGAGCGTATGAAAGACGCACAGCGAGGAGACAGCGGATGAGCCATCACACGCAGATCAAGACCACGGTCCAGCAACGCGCCGATCACGTGCCCGATTTCGCGAGCATCCTGATTGTGGATGACCAGCGCTTTGACCGCAAGCACCTGAAAAAGCTGTGCAGTGCGTTCGAATTCACCACTCATGTAATTGAAGCGGATTCTTTGGCTGGCTTGCGTAAAAAGCTGCGAAAAGAACGTTTTGATCTGATCCTGATCGATTACCAGCTCACCGATTGCACCGGCCTCGAGGGGGTCGAGATCATTCGTGCCGATCCGGTCAATTGCCATGCAGCGGCGGTGATGATCACCGAAACCAAACAAAGCGACACTGCCATTCAGGCCCTAAAGCTCGGGGTCAGCGACTATCTGACGAAGGATGAGCTCTGCGCCGAAACCCTTATGCGTTCGGCCATCTCCGCATTGCAAAAATCACGGCTCGCCCGCGGTATCGCAGTGCACGCTGCGCCCGATCAGGTCGTGACAGGAACGCTCCAGAGCTATTCGCGCGAATGTACACAAGACATCAAACCAATCGTAAGCAGGATCATGCGGCAGATGCGCGGTCTGCGCGAGATCAAGCAACTGGAGTCGAAAGTCGCGGCAGAGCGTTTGGAGCAGGTGGAAGGCTCGCTGCGCAGGCTATGGGCGTTTCTTGACGATCTGGACCATCTGGGCGGCAAGCCTGCTGAAAAGCAACGTGGGCCAACGGTAGCGGCAGCGGCGGGCGGCGAGATATTGCAAACGGCGCTGAGGATAAACGCCCGCGTGCCCTCCCTGCGCCCTGCAAAGGCCCCACCAAAAGCGACGAGGCCCCCGTCAATTTTTCGACGGAGGCCCGATTAGAAGCGATTACTCACGTCTGGCTGCTTCTGCTCAATTCTCAGACGGCAGCTTTCAAAGCTGTCGCAAGATCCGTGCGCTCCCAGCTGAAACCACCATCCGCCTCAGGTGCGCGACCGAAGTGGCCATAAGCAGCCGTGCGCTGGTAAATTGGCTTGTTGAGCTGAAGATGATTGCGGATGCCACGCGGCGTAAGGTCCATGACCTGCGCGATTGCCTGCTCTATCGCTTCAGGATCCACCTGTGCAGTCCCGAAGGTATCGCAATAGATCGAGAGCGGCTTGCTCACGCCAATTGCATAGCTCAGCTGGATGGTGCATTTGCTGGCCATGCCCGCCGCAACCACGTTTTTCGCGAGATAA
The DNA here is from genome assembly GCA_024636395.1 of Sulfitobacter sp. Lineage (GTDB taxonomy): Bacteria > Pseudomonadota > Alphaproteobacteria > Rhodobacterales > Rhodobacteraceae > JAGXHD01. The sequence continues at coordinate 2,019 of JAGXHD010000157.1, read as the reverse complement.
CGTGCGGCATAGGCGGCCGAGCGGTCCACTTTTGTCGGGTCCTTGCCGGAAAACGCGCCGCCACCGTGGGGCGCCGCCCCGCCGTAGGTATCCACGATAATCTTGCGCCCGGTCAGGCCCGCATCCCCATCAGGACCGCCAATCACGAAAGTCCCGGTCGGATTTACCCACCATTCCGTCTCCGCTGAAATCCAGCCTTCGGGAAGCACTTCACGGATATAGGGCTCGACGATGTCGCGGATGTCCCGGCTGGTCTGGGACGCCTCGGCGTGCTGCGTGCTCAGCACGATGGAGGTCACGCCGACAGGCTTGCCGTTCTCGTAGCGCACGGACAGCTGGGATTTCGCATCGGGACGCAATGTGGGCTCCGTGCCATCTTTACGCACTTCAGCAAGGCGGCGGAGAATCGCGTGCGCGTAATGCACGGGTGCAGGCATCAGCTCGGCGGTCTCGTCGGTGGCATAGCCAAACATGATGCCCTGATCGCCCGCGCCCTCGTCCTTGTCCGCACCAGAGTCCACGCCCTGCGCGATATGGGCGGACTGCTCGTGGAGCAAGTTCGTGATCTCGACCGTCTCGTGGTGGAATTTGTCCTGCTCATAGCCTATGTCCTTGATGCAGGCGCGCGCAATATCCTCAATCTGCTCCATATACTGGTTCAGCTTGGTCTTGTCTGACAAGCCCACTTCACCGCCAATCACAACCCGGTTGGTGGTGGCGAAGGTCTCTGCCGCAACACGCGCCTCAGGCTCTTCTGCGATGAAAGCGTCAAGAACGGCATCGCTGATCCGGTCGCAGACTTTATCCGGGTGGCCCTCGGAAACGGATTCCGATGTGAAAATATAAGATTTGCGGGACATGAAAGTGCTCCAATTTCAAATTAAGCGCCACGTCAGGAAGCCGTTGTGGTACGCTGGAACCCGATTAAGCTGGTGCCACACAAGGGTCAATCAGTATTAAGCTGCCTGCGCTGTCTTGCCCGCGTCCGCAACAGGCCGAAGGCCAGCAGAACGCCGAGCAGAGTGGCGTAGGGTGCATCCCCCGTGCGACTGTAGAACGTGGGCGCAGCTGGCAATGGCAAAGCTGCATCGATAAAGCCCGCCTGCCCCAAACCAATGCTGGCGGTCATCCGGCCCTGCGGATCGATCATCGCGCTGATGCCGGTATTTGCGGCCCGCGCGACGGGCAGCCCCTGTTCGATCGCGCGCATGCGGGCCTGTGCCAGATGTTGCTGGGGGCCTGCATCTGTACCGAACCATGCATCATTTGTGGCATGAATGATGAAGTCCGCGCGCGCGGGAGCGGAGTTCACATCGTGCGCGAACACGGCTTCATAGCAGATCAGCGGGAGCGCCCGGCCAAGCGGGCCCAGATCCATGAGCGCCGCGCCCGGACCCGCGCTGAACCCTGCACCATGCTGCGGCGCCAGACCGTAGATGCCAAAGCGGGCGGCAAGATCACCCAACGGCATATACTCACCGAAGGGCACCAGATGGTACTTGTCGTAGATCTGGGTCACGTCACCCTCTGGTCCGAGCGCCACGAGTGTGTTGAAATGCCGCTCACCCTCGGTGCGCTGAACGCCAAGGACCACGGGCCGTCCCGATGCGGCAGCGCTGATTTCCTCCAAAACGGACTGTGCATAGGTCAGGCCCCACGGGATCGCCGTTTCCGGCCAGATGATCGCGTCCGGCGCGCCCAAATCAGCATCGGGGGCGGCCCCCGTGAATGTCAGTTGCCGGTCGTAAAAGATGCCGATCTTCTCCGGATCCCATTTTTCATGCTGCGGAGCGTTTGGCTGGATCAACCGCAGCACGGTCTGCGACAGCGGTGCAGGTGGCCCGTCGGCGCGTGGCCACGCCAGAAGCACCACAAGCAAAACAGAACCCAGACGCCAGACGAGATGGTGCCTACCCCATGCGGCAATGGCGAAGGCGGCGGCGATCAGCACAAGGTTGAGCCCATGTGGCCCGACCCACGCCAACAATTGACCCGCCTGCGCATCCACCATCGCCTGTG
>JAGXHD010000156.1 GCA_024636395.1 Sulfitobacter sp. | reverse complement strand
CGGGTTCATGTTTGCGATCGGATGTATTCAGGCGCAGGCTTGCCATACCAATCACTGCCCCACGGGCGTCGCCACGCAAGATCCGCTCCGCGCGCGCGCGCTCGATCCGGCGCATAAATCGGAGCGGGTTGCGCGGTTTCACCGCGAGACCCTCAGCGCTCTGGGCGAAATGACGGGTGCGGCAGGCCTCTCCGATCCGAGCGGTTTTCTGCCCCACCATCTGATGCAGCGCCAATCGGATCGCTCCATGGTGCAGGGAAACAAGGCGTTTCCCTATCTCCCCATAGGTTTTCTGGTCGATGATACAGCTGAGGATCACATGGGATACAAAGACCGCTGGTCGCGCGCCAGTGCAGAATCGTTCACTCCGCCGGAGTATGTGTAGCGCAGCCCAGCGCCGCGAACGCCGCATCCAGCCCCTCGGGCGCATTCCCGATGACGCGCCCCTCGTGCACGCAGCGCAGGATCAGCGCGCCAGCATCGGGCATTTGCGCGTCCCGCGCGGTCCCGGTGATCGCAGTGCCGTGGATCATATAGGTCTGCGAGGCGACGGGCAGCGAGGCGTAACCCTGCCAAAGCGCAAGCGCAACAGCAGTGCCAAACACCCCTTTTGACAAGAGTTGAACCCGCAGTCCGTCTTCCGCGGCAGTCCCGGCAAGGATCCAGATGTCTTTCCCGTACCCCTCTTTAGGCGTCAACTCTCCTTTCAAAGCACTGGCACCGATCTGCCCACTGTCGGGGTCCACAGCCCCGAGCAGTTGCGCATAACTCCCCGGCTCCACGTCACGCACCCGCGTCGTGATCACGGTATCCCCGCTCCAAAGCCCGCTCACCGCGACCCAGTCACCGGATTTCAAGGACACATCAGGTGGAATATGGACCGGTGTGCCCATCACTCGAGCTGACCCGGGGGCCAGGCGGCCCACCGGCCCGACCACAGGATAGATCTCCAGCACCCGCTCCGCGACCAGCTCCCCTCCGGCGACAGCCGCCCGCACCGCAAGCGTATCACCCCTCAAAACCTGATGGCCCGTTCCCAACGGGCTGATCACCTTGAGGCCCTCGGGCATTGTGATGCGCTGTCCCGCCACCACGAGCGGCGCGACGCTCTCGACCGTGCCGAATATACCAAGCCGCAGCCCCTCCTGCGCCTGCGCAGGGGCGGCCAGCATCATCAATATCAAAAACCGCAAAAGCACCATGTGCCAGACTCCACGGGGCAGCCATACCGCAGTCTGCCAAACGTGCCAAAGCAAAACGCGCGAAGGTTTCCCCCCGCGCGTCATGTTTTCAATCTTCGCTCGGTCTTCTGAAGCTCAGGTATTGCCTTCGACAACCGCAGCCGCCAGCGACTCCTCAAAAATCGCAAGGCCTTCGTCCACGATCTCGTCGGACGCGGTCAGCGGGACCATCACGCGGATCGCGTTCCCGTGCAGACCGCAGCTCAGCAGCAGCAGACCCCGCTCCAGTGCATGGGCGATGATGCGCTTGGTCAACGCGGCATCCACGGCGGCGCTTTGGAAATCAGTGACAAACTCGACAGCAACCATCCCACCAAGACCGCGAATATCCCACATCCGGTAAGGGGCCGCTCGCGCGCCGATCTCGGCAAAGCGCGCCTTGAGCTTGTCGCCCAGCATGATGGATTTCGCGAGCAGGTTCTCGTCCTCGATCGCCGTGATCGCGGCAAGTGCGGCCGCGCAAGCAACAGGGTTGCCGCCGTATGTGCCGCCTAAACCACCGGGGATCATCGCGTCCATGACATCGGCGCGCCCGATCACGCCTGCCAATGGATAACCACCCGCCATGGATTTCGCTACGGTGATCAGATCCGGAACCACGCCGGAATGCTCAATCGCAAACCATTTGCCCGTGCGGCCAAAGCCCGCCTGCACTTCGTCCGCGATCAGCATGATGCCGTGCTGGTCACAGATCTCGCGCAGCGCGGTCAGCATCTCGAACGGCACTGGGGTATAGCCGCCCTCGCCCAGAACGGGCTCTATGATGATGCAGGCGATCCGCTCGGGCTGCGCATCGGTCAGGAAAAGGTTTTTCAGCCCCGTCAGGGCGTCCTCGACGGTGATGCCATCGCGCAAATTAGGGAAAGGCGCGCGGAAGATATCGGACGGGAAGGGGCCCACATCTTTTTTGTAGGGGCTGATCTTGCCGGTCATTCCCAGCGTCAGCAGCGTGCGACCGTGATAGCCGCCCGTGAACGCGATCACACCAGGACGCCCCGTGGCCGCACGCGCGATCTTTACCGCGTTCTCCACCGCTTCGGCGCCAGTTGTCACCAGCAGCGTCTTTTTCGGCGCATCGCCGGGGGCCAGTTCGTTCAGCTTTTCCGCAAGCTCGATGTAGGGCGCGTAGGGCACTACCTGAAAAGAGGTGTGAGTGAACAGATCTTCCTGCGCTTTCGCAGCCGCGATCACACCGGGATGGCGGTGGCCGGTGTTGAGCACACCAATGCCGCCCACAAAGTCGATGAACCGCTTGCCATCCACATCCCACAGCTCCGCATTTTCGGCGAAAGCGGCATACACGGGCGCAGCAGACGCCACACCGCGCGGCACAGCAGCTTCGCGGCGGCGGATCAGGTCCTCATTGGTATAGGTCTTGGGCGCCGCAGGTTCGACAATCGAAATCTGTGGCATTTTCTTGCTTGCTTTACGGGGCGCGCGCTTCAATGTGCTGGACATGGTCTGTTCCTTCATAGGCTAGAGGACCGGCGCGGACATCCCGCGTTTAACAAAACGTCTCTTCTTGTTTAATTTAATTGTCAATCTGGATAATCACGGCACTTGTTTTTTTCCCCACCGGGTGGTCAGGTCAGCCGGATATCGCCGACCGAGAACACGTGTTTCGCCCGGTGCACCCTTTCAGGAACCAGCCCCTTGGACATTGGAAAACGCCTCAAGAAAATCCGCATCCAGCGCGGTCTGTCGCAGCGCGAACTGGCAGCCCGCGCGGGCCTGACAAATGGGACGATCTCGCTGATCGAGACCGATAAAACATCCCCCTCCGTCGCTTCTCTCAAGAGCCTGCTGGACGCGATTCCCGTCTCCATGGCCGAGTTTTTTGGCGCCATTGAGGAGGCCGATAGCCCCAAGGTTTTCTTCCGCGCAAACGAGTTCACACGTGTCGCCCCCGATGGCCCCGGTCAGGTCTCGCTGCGGCAATTGGGCAACGCGCGCCAGCACACGCTTCAAGTTCTGCACGAAACATATCCGCCCGGCGCAGATACGGGGCCGGAGTTTTTGGCGCATGAGGGCGAGGAGGCCGGAATCATCACCCGCGGCCAGATCGAGGTGACTGTGGGCGATGCCATTCAGGTGCTCGGCGTCGGTGATGGTTATCTGTTCGACAGCCGCTTGCCGCACCGCTTCCGCAACATAGGCATCGAAGAGTGCGAAATCGTAAGCGCGCTCACACCTCCCGTGTTTTAGCACAGCACCCAAAACTCAAGAAAAAGGCCCTCCCCCCGGGATGGGGGAAGGGCCACTATTGTCGACCAAATGTCTGACAATCCTCAATCGCGCCGAACGGCCGAGCGATTTTTACGGTCATTAGGGCGCTCGCGCGTGTCCCTAAATCGGTCATTCCCGGAATTGCGCGTCGACGTCATCGCAATCACAATTCCAGCAACCATCGTCAGGATCATGAGGCCGCCGAGGAACATTTCGTTCGTCATCGTCGCCTCCTTTTCCTAAGTATTCGGGTATCTAACCCCGTGGAGGTCGGGAAGTTCCGCCCGTCACCGAGATTCATGCAAATACCCGTCCTAGTAGTCGATTACGTCCTTGTCTTTCAACGGCACGGGGAAATCGAGCGTCAGCCGGTACAGGCCCCCCTCATCGACCACATCGAGCGTTCCGTTAAGCTGGCGCGCGAACGCCTGGATCAACCGGAAGCCAAGGCCTGTCCCTTCCTCGGGCGGGACGCCTCCGGACGTGTTCACGACCATGAGTTGCGCGGCCTCCGCGTCGGTGTATTTCAGTCTGACCTCAATCGTGGCAGGACCGTTGCTGCCATTGGGCACGTATTTGAGCGCATTCGTCACCGCCTCAGAGGCAAGCAGCGACAGTGGCGCCGCATCGTCGGGACCGATCAGAATGGCGTCATAATCCTCGATCACTTTGATACCGGAATTAGGCTCCATCCCGACCGCAAGGCTCCGCGAGACGATCTCGCGCAGCAGGATGCTGCCGTCGACCCGTGTCATCTCATTGTCCTGATAGAGACTTTTGTGAACCGTAGCGAGGCTCAGGATGCGGTCTTGCAGGCGTTGCAGCACGCGGCGGTTCGCCTCCGTCGGCGCTTGCCGGATCTGCATGTTCATGATCGAGGAGATAAGCTGGAGGTTGTTCTTCACCCGGTGGTGCACTTCCTTAAGCAGCATATTCTTCTCACGCAGACTGTCTTCCAGCCGTGCTTCGTCCTGCAGGATCGAATTTGCCATGCCCAGAAAAGATTTCTCCATCGCGACGATCTCGCCGGGCACGCGGTCGCCCAACGTCTTGCGCGGCAGCGTCCGGTTGAGCGCAAAATGCTGCATCTGGCGCCCTAGCTTACGGATGTGCGTGATGGCGAGCCGGTGCAGCGCCCAGAACGCCACAATCAGGCTGGCCAGCCACATAGCAACCGGCAGCAAGGCTGCGGCGCGGCCCGAAAAATCGGTCTTCAGCAGTGCGGTATCCTTGGGCCAGACACTCATCGCAAAAACCCTATCCGACATCAGCGGGATCACGGCATAGACCCGCTCTATACCGCCGCTGTTGGTGGCGGTGAAAACCTGCCGCGTACTGCCGGTGAGCTGTTTGAGATCGTATTGCTCCGGCATCTCGTCGCCCCGTTCGCCCTGAGTCTGATCGGATGTGAGAATATTGCCATCGCTGTTAAACGTGACAAGCGACAGCGGCGCCACGGAAGGATCCTCCAGCGCCACATCGGTAAGAGCGTCCTGAGCGATCGAGATAAAGACAAACCCGATCAGCTCGCCCTCATCCATCACCGGCACGGTCACGATCACAACGGG
>JAGXHD010000155.1 GCA_024636395.1 Sulfitobacter sp. | reverse complement strand
GGATCCCCCAGATCCCGGTCCACATGCGCCCCACGGTCCAGGGATTATACCCGCCGCCGCCCAGCACCAGCAGGCGTGGCACGTCCAACGCCATCAGCCCGCGCAGCATATCGAAATGCGCATTGTTGCTCAGTCCCAGATGCGCCAGCGGATCATCCACCACGCCATCTGCTCCACAAAGAAACACGATCGCCTCAGGTTCAAACGCCGCGATCTTGGGCAGGATCAGCGCCTCGCGCACAAATGCCATCTCGGCATCGTTGAAGCCGCGCGGTACCGGCAAGTTCACCCCGCTGCCCCCCGCATCATCCTCGATCAACCCCGTGCGCGGCCAAAGCCGCTCTTCATGCACCGAAATCATCAGGCACTCTGGATCGCCGGAAAAACCCTCCGCCACCCCGTCACAATGATGCGCGTCGATATCCACATAGGCGATGCGCCGCACCCCGTGGTGGCGCAGCGAAAGCATCGCCAGAACCGGATCATTGAGATAGCAAAAACCGTTGGCCCGCCCCGGCATCCCGTGATGCGTGCCGCCTGCTGGATTATAGATCACACCGCCCTGTGCCAGCAGCTCGCCCGCCAGAATAGAGCCTCCCGCTGCTGTGGCCGGGCGCCGGAAGATCTCGCCAAATACCGGATTGGTGACGGAGCCGATATCGAACCGCGCCAGATCGTCCGGCAGTGTCGCCTGCGCCGCCTCCACCCGCTGCAACGCGGCAATGTAATCGGGATCGTGCCAAGTCTCCAGAGCCTTGGGCTTGGCGCGCGGCGAGGTGATGAACTGCGCACCCGGCAACCATCCCATGGCGCGGCTCAAGTCCATCACGGTCGAGACACGTGGCACGCGCAACGGATGCCAGCGCCCATAACTGGAGCCGCGAAAAATCTCGTGTCCTATGAACCGGGGTATTTGCACGTCCAAAGAGTAGGCGGGCAGGGACAAAAGAAAAGGGGCCGCGTTTCCGCGACCCCTTGATTGCTAACTCAGATTGAACAACCTGTGCTGTTAGCGTGTGCCGTCAAGACCAGCCGCAGCTTCCATCAACGTAGCTGTATCGCTGCGTGCGCAGGTCAGGTTGAGAAGTTCGATTTCTTCTACGTTCTGCGATTCATCATCGCCTGCGCCTGCGGTCGATGTCGCCGTGGCTGTGCCGTTGTTGTCAGCGATTGTTGTGGAGCTGCCAGCGGTGCTTTCTTCAGCGGCTGTGCTGTCCACGCTGTCGGTCGCTGTGGCAGTGCCATCGTTTGGCGCGATTGTGCCTTCAGCATTTGTTTTCAGTTCGGTGACCGCCATCATGGCCAATTTCGTGCGATCCTCTTCGGACATCGCGTTATACTCGCCGCATGTCAGCGTGTTCACATCCATATGTGCCGCGGCAAAAGCCGGCATGGCAGTGGTGAGTGCGAGAACGGTTGCGGATGCTGTCATTACAAACTTGGTCATATTAAAATCCTTACTATACGGCCACCCTTGTGGCGCCGCTTCTTCACCGTCTCAACACCCTGATCTCGCTTCCAGTTCCATTATTTTACTTGGTCCAGTGAGGGAACGATTTTGCCTGTCATGCGTTTGCGGGGCCGTCCAAATCCCGCTGGACCCGTCACCTTCGAGGGCATACGCTCGCGACGATGTGGCGCTATACCCTGAAACGATTGCTGTCCCTGATCATCAGCCTTGCCGTGGCATCGCTGGTGATCTTTGCCGTGATCGAGGTGGCTCCCGGCGATCCGGCCTCCTTCATGCTCGGGATCAGCGCACAACCCGAAACGCTCGCCGCCCTGCGCACGGAGCTCGGCCTCGATGTACCCAAGGTGCAGCGCTATCTGACTTGGGTCACGGGAATGCTGACCGGCGATTTCGGCACCTCCTACACATACCGCATCCCCGTGGCCGATATGGTGGCCCAGCGCCTCTGGGTCTCGCTGCCGCTGGCACTCTACGCGCTCACGCTGTCGACGCTGATCGCTTTTCCTGCCGGGATCTATGCCGCAGCCCGGCGCGGGCGCCCGGGCGATATGGGCGTGATGGGCGCCACACAACTCGGCGTCGCGATCCCCAATTTCTGGTTTGCGATGATGTTGGTGCTGCTGTTCGCGATCAAGCTGCGCTGGTTTTCCGCCGGTGGCTTCGCGGGCTGGGATGAAGGCCCATTCGCGGCAATGCGCTCGCTCACCCTGCCCGCCATAGCGCTCGCCCTGCCGCAGGCGGCGATCCTCGCGCGCGTCATGCGCTCGGCGCTGCTGGACGTGCTGGGGGAGGATTTCATGCGCACCGCGCGGGCCAAGGGACTGACCGCGCGGCAGGCCCTGTGGCGCCACGGACTGCGCAACGCCATGATCCCAGTGCTCACCATCATCGGGCTGCAATTCTCGTTTCTGCTGGCCGGCGGCATCATCATCGAGCAGGTATTCTATCTCCCGGGTCTGGGACGTCTGATCTTCCAGTCGATCTCCGCACGCGATCTCATCGTGGTGGAAAGCGTCACGATGCTCCTGGTGTTCGCCGTCATCTTCGTCAATTTCTGCGTCGATCTGGCCTATGCTGCCGTCGATCCCCGCCTGCGGGCGCGCACATGAGCCGCACCCTGATCTTCGGCGCACTGCTCGCGGGCATTTTCATCACCGCAGCGCTCGTTTCTTTCGTCTGGACGCCCTTCGATCCTGCCGTCCTCGACATCCCCGCCCGCTTGCAGCCGCCCAATGGGACACATCTGCTCGGCACCGATCATTTCGGCCGCGATATTGCGAGCCTCATCATGGTAGGGGCACGCACCTCCATCGCGGTGGCGCTTCTGGCGGTGGGCATCGGCATGTCGCTCGGCATTCCGCTGGGCCTCTGGGCCGCGGCGCGGCGTGGATCGCTCGTCGATGAAGTAATCATGCGCGGCAACGATCTGGTTTTCGCTTTCCCCAGCCTCGTCATCGCGATCCTGATCACCGCGGTGTTCGGCGCGGGCGCGGTCAACGCCATCATTGCCATAGGCATTTTCAATATTCCCGTTTTCGCCCGCATCACGCGGGGTGCTGCGCTGAGCCTTTGGGAGCGCGATTTCATCCTCGCCGCGCGTGTGTCAGGCAAATCCGGGCTGCGCATCTCGGTCGAGCATATCCTGCCCAACATCACCAATCTGCTGATCGTACAAACCACGATCCAGTTTTCCCTCGGCATCCTCGCCGAAGCGGCGCTGAGCTATGTGGGCCTGGGCGCACAACCGCCCACGCCCTCCTGGGGCCGCATGCTGGCAGACGCGCAAACCATGGTGAGCATCGCGCCGCATATGGCACTGATGCCCGGCTTCGCGATTATCCTCACCGTACTGGGCCTCAATCTGATGGGCGACGGGCTGCGCGATCTGCTCGATCCGCGCCTGCGGGTGACGCGGACATGAGCCTGCTCAGTGTCCAGAATCTCGATCTGTCGATCCACAGCTATGGCATCCTCAAGAGCGTGAGCTTCGATGTGGCCGCCGGAGAAATCGTCGCGATCACGGGCGAGAGCGGCTCGGGTAAATCCATGACGGCGCTCGCCGTGATGCAGCTACTGCCCGCAGGCGCGCAGTGCTCAGGGCGCATCATGCTCGATGGCTCAAACCTCACGGCCTTGCCCGAGCCGCAGCTTTGCGCTCTGCGCGGCAATGATATCGGCATGGTCTTTCAGGAGCCGATGACAGCACTCAACCCTGTCAAAACCATCGGCGCACAGGTCGCCGAGACGATCCGGATTCACACGCGGACAAGTAAGGCAGAAGCGCGGGACCGCGCCGCCGAAACCCTCGCGCGCGTGGGCCTGCCGCAGGATCGCTTCCCGCTCTCGCGCTACCCACACGAGCTTTCGGGCGGCCAGCGCCAGCGCGTCGTGATCGCGATGGCCATCGCGCGCCACCCCCGCCTGCTGATCGCGGATGAGCCGACGACCGCCCTTGATGTGACCACACAGGCGCAGATCCTCGCCCTGCTGACGCGGCTCGCGCGCGAGGACGGCATGGGCCTGATGATGATCACCCACGATCTGGCCGTAGTGGCCGACATGGCCGACCGCATCATCGTCATGCGCCAGGGCGAGATTGTCGAGCAGGGAGAGACCAAGGCGCTGCTGCACAACATGAAGCATCCCTACACCCGCATGCTTTTCGCCGCGTCGTCACACCGTGTGACCCTGCCGCAGACCGATCCAGGCCCGCCACTGCTGGAAGTGAACGGCGTCAGCCGCGATTACCGCACCCCCCGCAAGACGCTGCTGGGCAAGCCGGGCGTGTTCCGCGCCGTGGACGATGTGAGCTTCACACTGGCGCGCGGCGAGCGGCTGGGGCTGGTCGGCGAAAGCGGCTGCGGCAAATCCACCCTCACCCGCGCGCTGCTAGGGCTGGAGCAGGTGCAATCGGGGAGCATCACGCTCGATGGCGAGCCTGTGTTTACCGGCAACCGGCCCAACCTCGCGGTGCGCCGCCGTATGCAGGTTGTTTTTCAGGACCCCTTCGGCAGCTTCAATCCGCGCCACCGCGTCGCCCGACAGATCTGCGAGCCGTTTCATCTGCTGGAGCACCCACCCACCGGCACCGCCCGGCAAAAGGCCATAGACGAGGCGTTGACCGCCGTGGGCCTCTCCCCGACGGATGCACAGAAATACATCCATGAATTCTCCGGCGGGCAGCGCCAGCGCATCGCCATCGCCCGCGCCCTTATCATCCGCCCCGAGCTGATCGTGTTCGACGAGGCGGTAAGCGCCCTCGATGTTTCGGTGCGCGCGCAGATACTGGATCTGCTGGCGGAGCTCTGCGCCGCCTACAGCCTCAGCTATCTGTTCATCTCCCACGATCTTAGCGTGGTGCGCACCGTCACCGACAGAGTCCTGGTGATGCAAGCGGGCAGGATCGTGGAGCAGGGCGAGACCGAAGCGATCTTCACCGCGCCAGAACACCCCTACACCAAATCGCTCATCGCAGCCGCCCCCGTGCTGCCAGATCTTGATCTACCGGACCCGAAAGGCCTCACCGCATGAAACCCGTCAATCTTCTCGACAAACTCAACAAGTTCTCTAGCCACTGGGACCCGCACGTCGTGGCCGATTACAACGATAACGACGTGATGGTCGTCAAATTCTCGGGCGAGTTTCCCTTCCATCTGCACGAGGAAACGGATGATTTCTTCTTTGTGCTTCAGGGCGAATTCACGATGGATATCGAGACCGAAAGCCATACCGTGAAGGAAGGCGAACTCTTCATCGTGCCGCGCGGCGTCAAACACCGGCCCCGCGCCATCGAGGAATGTCACGTCCTGCTGATCGAGCCCAAGGGCACCCCCAACACCGGCGACGAAGAGACCGCCGCCGACAAGCCGAGGATCTGAGCGGATGACACCCGGCCCCAGCAACAGCCTGTGCGACATCGCAGGCCTGCGCGTCGGCAATGCGCAGGATCCCGCCCTGAAATCCGGCACGACCGTTGTGGTGGGCGACGTGCCCTTCGTGGCCTCGGTCGCCGTGATGGGTGGCGCGCCCGGCACGCGGGAGACCGATCTGCTGGCCCCGGACAAATCAGTGGCGGCGGTCGATGCGCTGGTGCTATCGGGCGGCTCCGCCTTCGGGCTCGATGCCTGCTCGGGCGTGATGGACGGGCTGCGCGCCGACGGGCGGGGCTTTCGCGTGGGCACGGCGCAGATCCCGCTGGTGCCCGGTGCGATCCTGTTCGATCTGCTCAACGGCGGCGCCAAGGACTGGACGGAGAACCCCTACCGCGCGCTCGGCCTCGCCGCCTTCCGCGCGGCCGACACCACGTTCGAGATCGGTACTATGGGTGCGGGCACCGGCGCGCTGACCGCAATGCTCAAGGGCGGGCTGGGCACCGCCTCGCTGGTGCTGCCCGATGGCAGTACGGTCGCCGCCTTGGTTGCTGCCAATCCGGTGGGCGCCGTGACCACGCCGGGGGACCGCCACTTCTACGCTGCACCCTTCGAGATAGGCGAAGAATTCGGCGGCCTCGGCCCCGATCCCGCCAGCGGTCTTGGGCTGAGCCGGGAGAGCCGGAAAATGAGCGCGATGGCCGCGCGCGCCAACACCACGATCGCTATCGTCGCGACCGACGCCACGCTGAGCAAGGCGCAGTGCCACCGTGTCGCCACCGCAGCCCATGACGGTATCGCCCGCGCCTGCGTGCCTGCACACACACCAAATGATGGTGATCTGGTATTTGCACTGGCCACAGGCGCCCGGCCCGCCGCCGATGTTTTGCTCACCGGCCATGCCGCTGCCCTGTGCCTCAGCCGTGCAATTGCCCGCGCCGTCTTTGCAGCGACTCCGGCAGACAACGACGTCATGCCCTGCTGGAGAACTGCCAATGGCCACCTTTGAACACGAAGGCATTTCCCTTCATTTCGAGCGGTCCGGCACCGGCCCTCCACTCCTGCTAATCGCTGGCATGATGAGCGACAGCGCAAGCTGGGCGCCGCTTGTACCGCTGCTTGAGCCGCACTTCGACGTGATCCGCCCCGACAACCGGACCACGGGGCGCACCGTGCCATGGGATGCGCCCGTGTCGGTCGAGCTCTATGCCGCTGATTGCGCGGGATTGCTCAATCACCTCGATCTTGGCCCTGCGCATGTGATGGGGCATTCGCTCGGCGGAATGATCGGCATGCGGCTGGCCTGCGCCCATCCCGCGGTAGTCAGAACCCTCACTCTAGCCGCCGCCGCCCCCCTGCGGCTGGAGCGGAACGTGGCGCTCTTCAAAACGCTACTGGCAATCAGACGGAGCGATGCGGCGCCGCAGGTCTGGCTCGATGCGCTGTTCCCGTGGCTTTTCGCGCCCGCGCTCTATGAGATGCCCGGCGCCGTGGCGCAGGCGGAGATAGCCGCTCTCGCCTATCCTTTCGCCCAGACAGCCGATGCCATGGCGCGCCAGATCGCCAGCCTCGAGGGTTATGTTCCCGACCGGATCGATGATCTGCCCTGCCCCACGCAGGCGCTTCTGGCGCAAGACGATCTGCTGTTGCCTGCCGCGCTCGCCCGGCCCACTCTGCGGCGTCTGCCCGTGCATATAATCGCGCAGGCGGGCCATTCGATCCATTGGGACGCGCCGGACGCCGTCGCCGCCCATCTGCGCCGCTTCACCGAGGAGACACCGACATGAGAACCGATCTCTATGGCCTGTCCGTTACCACCGGCAATCCCCAGACGCTGCACGCGATCGATGACTTCATCCACGGTTTCCTGAGCTATCAGCCCAAGGCGGCTGGCATCATAGCCGCCGCCGATGCCGATCCGGACTGCGCGCTGGCCAATGCCTATGCAGCGCTCCTGTGGATGTTTCTCGAAGCGCCGGTCGCGCCGCAGAAGGCTGCGCCCTATGTCGCGCGTGCGCAGGCCGCGCGCGAAGGGCTCACCGACCGCGAGGCATGGGTGATTGACGCCGCCACCGCGTGGACGCAAGGCGATGTGCCCCAAGTGCTCGCGATCTGCGACCGGATCACCACAGATCATCCGCGCGACATGACCGCTCTCAAGCTCGCGCAATACCATCTGTTCAATCTCGGCGATGCCACGGGGATGCTGCGCATAGCGCTCAAGGCGCTGCCCGAGGCGCAGGATATTCCCTATGCTCACGGCATGATCGCCTTCGGCTATGAGCAGTGCCACCTGCTCGGACGCGCCGAAGAGGCCGCCCGCACCGCCATGGCGCTGCGCCACGATGAGCCTTGGGCGCACCACGCCCTTGCCCATGTCATGCTGACCGAGGGGCGCGTGGCCGAGGGCGCCGCATTCATGGAGTCGGTGGCGGAGACATGGGCCGGGCTCAACAGCTTTATGCGCAGCCACAACTGGTGGCACCTTGCGCTTTTCTATCTGAGCCTCGGGCGGCACGACGATGTGCGAAGCGCCTATGATACCCATGTCTGGGGGCTGGAAAAGGAATACAGTCAAGATCAGGTCGGCGCGGCGTCGCTGCTGGCGCGGATGGAATTTGCGGGCGTCGATGTGGAGGACCGCTGGAGCGATGTCGCAGATCATGTGGCCCTGCGCGGCGCCGATACGGTCAATCCGTTTCTGACGTTGCAATACCTCTACGCTCTCGCCCGCACGCGGCGACCGGAAGCGGACGCGATGATGCAGGCGGTGCTGGACCGCGCGCAAGATGCGGGCCAACATGATCATATCGCCTGGCGCGATGTGGCTCTGCCAGCCGCGACCGCGATCATGGCCCACGCCAGTGGCGATTGGGACACAGCGATCGGCCAGATGGCGCGCGCGCTGCCGCGCATGGCCGAATGTGGTGGCAGCCATGCACAGCGCGATCTCTTCGAGCAGATCCATCTGGACGCGCTGGTGCGCGACGGGCGCGCTTCCTCCGCGCAACAGGTACTGGAAATGCGGCGCACATATGATCCGGAGGGCGTCCCGCTCAACCTGATGTTGGGCGACGTTTACGATCAGTCCGGACTGCCGATGCTGGCGCAGGAAGCGCGCGCGCGGGCGGCACGTACCCTTGCCGCGCAGCCGAATTGATAAAGTTGCAGCAGTCAGCCTGCGGCGTTAGGCTGTAGAGGCACACCAGAGGGATCGGGCCGGGTTATGAGCAAAGAGTGGTATTACGCAGTCGAAGGCACTTCACATGGGCCGATCAGCGAGACGGAGTTCAACCGGCTGGTCGCCGAGGGCACCGTGCGCAGCGATACACTCGTCTGGCAGGAGGGTATGGAGGACTGGCTCCCCTACGGCCGCGCCAACACCGACGCGGCGGCGCAGGCCCTGCCGCCCCGCGCGCCCCTAAGCGAGAGCGGCGATCCCGCGCGCGCAGATGCAAACACATTCTTAGGCGCGCTCAAGGACGGCTTTGCGCGCTACGTTGATTTCAAAACCCGCTCGACCCGTTCTCAGTTCTGGTGGTGGACGCTTTGGTCGATCCTCATCAGCATCGGCTCCGCAATATTGGATGCCGCGATCGGCGCGGGTGACAGCGGACCAGTCAACCTGCTCACCTCGCTCGCGATGTTCCTGCCAACGATCGCGGTCTCCGTGCGGCGCCTGCATGACATCGGGCGCAGGGGGTGGTGGCTGCTGATATGGTTCATCCCGATCATCGGATGGATCGTGCTGATCGTGTTCCATTGCACCAAATCCCAGCCTGAGCCCAATGCCTGGGGGCCGGAGCCACGCCACTGATCAGGCGCGCGGACCGATCGTCACTTCAAGCTCGGCGATCCCCTCGACCCCACCGGTGATCACGTCACCTTCGACGATCGCCGCGACCCCTGCGGGCGTGCCCGTCATCACCAGATCGCCGGGGGCAAGGGCCATGCTCTGGCTCAGTGTGGCGACATGATCGGCGACGGACCAGATGAGATCGGCGATATCGGCGTCCTGCCGCATCGCGCCGTTCACCGCCAGCCAGATGCGGCCCTGTGTCAGGCTCGGCACATCTGCAATCGGCTTTAGCGCTGCAATGGGCGCTGACAGATCGAAAGCCTTACCCCAGTCCCAGGGGCGGCGGGCCTGCTTTGCCTCCGCCTGCAGATCACGGCGGGTGAGGTCAATCCCCACGGAGGCACCCCAGATATGATCCATCACATCGCCCGGTGCGATATTTGCGCCACCTTTGCCGATGGCGATGATCAACTCGATCTCGTGGTGCAGATCATTGGTCTGCGGAGGATAGGGGATGGTGCAAGGCGTATCGCAGGCCGCATCCGCAGGCTTGGTAAAGAAAAACGGCGGCTCGCGGTCCGGATCATTGCCCATCTCGCGCGCGTGCGCCTCGTAATTACGGCCCACGCAAAAGATGCGGCGCACGGGAAAGCGCGCATCTGTGCCCTGCACCGCAAGGCTGGCCTGTGGGGGGGCGGGAAAAACATAAGCCATGGAGCGACCTTTCAGGGGATGATGCAGCAGTGTGCGGACTTAGACCCAAGCGGGCAAGAAATGTCCAGATGCGGCGCGGCGGATGTTTCGCGTGCGAAACAACCTACTGTATTTTATACAAAATATTAACTAGCCGGTAAGATTTCAATCGCCAAGTTTGGCATGCACCTCGTCGAGATCGATCTCGCCCGTCGGCATTTTATTGGCGGGGTTCTCGAAATCATATTTGAACAGGTTGAAATCGCGTTTGTAGATCTCATAGACCAGATGCATCGACAGATCGTCGAAATAGTCCTCCACCGGATGGGCACGTTTGGGGCCGTGGCCCTCGCTCTCGTTGAATCGGGGGATGGCGGCCAGATCGATCGCATGGGGCGTCTGCACCGCGTCGAGCACGTCTTGCATGCCTTTATTGAAATGCTCGGTCCATACGATCTTGTCGTAGGTGCCGCCGTTCACGATGAAGGTGCTGACATGGCCCGCCATGCCAGACCAGTGGATGTCAGGGTCCATCGGGCGGCGCCAGCGGATGGTATCACGGGCGAACAAAAGAAACCGGCGGAAACTGGCGATCTGGTCAAACTCGTCCTTCCCGTCCTCGCCACCCACCTCAATGCCGTATTTCTGGATCAGAAGTGGCACCAAATTGCCACGGTAGCGTTTGCCGTTGCGCTGTATCCCGCAAATCTTGTCGAAGAAGGAGCTCAGGATGCGCGTGTAGGGATTGCGCACGCAGGTGAAGGCATAGGAGCTGTGGTTTTGGACGTTGCGTGCGATGGGATCCTGGCTCGGCTCCAGCGCCCATTTGTGCAGGCCACCCTTTGCATCATGGATATCACCGTCGAAAAATACGCCGTGATCGGAATAGTACATGATCTGGCCGATGGTGGAGCAGGCACACTTGGGCACCACGCGGTAGACCACACTTTCACTCTCGGTCATCCAAGTTCCCGGAAAACCCATGCCCTAGTACTCCTGCTCACACTTACCATACCGTCTCTCAGGACAGCTTTTGATCTACAAAAGCAAATAATTGGTGTTTATTCAATCTGTGTTCATCACTAACACTATAAACAATCGAGTGTGAAAATGGTTTATTGTTTCTGAATGGCAAAAATCGCCTATATCTTGCTATGCCACAAGGACCCGGACGCCATCATCAAGCAGGCGGACCGGCTGACGTCTGTGGGCGACTATATGTCGATCCATTTTGACGCCAACGCGAGCAAGGAACACTACAAAGCCATCCGGAAAGCGCTCGACAACAATCCCAACGTGACCTTTGCAACCAAGCGCATCCGCTGCGGCTGGGGGGAGTGGTCGCTGGTGCAGGCCACGCTCTACGCCGTCGAGGCGGCCGTGGAGGCATTTCCCCGCGCCACGCATTTCTACATGCTCTCGGGCGATTGCATGGCGATCAAATCGGCGGAATACACCCACCGCTACCTCGACAATAATGATGGCGATTTCATCGAGAGCTTCCACTATTTCGAGAGCGACTGGATCAAGACCGGCTGGACCGAGGAGCGGCTGATCTACCGTCACTGGTTCAACGAGCGTACCCAGAAAAAGCGGTTCTATGCGATGTTCAACATCCAGAAGCGCCTTGGCCTCAAGCGCGAGATCCCGCCGGATATTCAGGTCCAGATCGGAAGCCAGTGGTGGTGCCTGCGCCGCCAGACCATCGAGGCGATCCTGGAGTTCTGCAAGAAGCGCCGCGATGTCGTCAGGTTTTTCCGTACGACATGGATCCCCGACGAGACATTCTTCCAGACCCTCGTGCGCCATATGGTGCCCGAAAAGGAGATCCATCCGCGCACGCTCACTTTTTTGATGTTCACCGATTACGGGATGCCGGTGACGTTCTATAACGACCACTATGATCTTTTGCTGGCGCAGGACTACCTCTTTGCCCGCAAGATCAGCGCCGATGCGCAGGATCTCAAGCGGCGGCTTGGGCTTTTGTATTCCGCAATAGGCGTGCAGTTCCAGATCAGCAACGAAGGGCGAAGCCTATTCAAGTTTCTGACCGGGCGCGGGCGGATCGGGCGCCGCTTTTCCACCCGCTTCTGGGAGACGGAAAGCACGCTGGGCCGGGAGCGCGAATTGCTCATCGTGGTCTGCAAGAAGTGGCACGTGGCCAAGCGCGTGCTGGAGCGGATCCGCCAGACCACCAATGTGCCCGCCATCGAATACGTGTTCAACGAGGAGGACGCGCCCCTGCCTGCTTTGGGTGGCATCGAGAAAACGCTGGGCAAGCGCACGCGTCACCGCCGCGCGCTGATGCGGATGCTGTTCGACTATTTCGAGACCGACCGTCTGATCGTCTGCATGGACCCGAGTAATCTCGATCTGCTGGAGGATTTCGCCGCCGACCGTTCCGTGACCCGTATCCTCGAGATCGAGTGCACCTTCTCGGAGGATTATCTGATCGGCCACGCGATGCGCGTGGGGCTTGCGGGCGAGCAGACCTCGCAGGAGACGCTGGACCGCCTGCTGCCCACCATCCGCAACGATATGGTTTTCGAGAGCGATGCGATCCGCGATGCGCAGTTCGAGAACCATTGCCGCATCCGCGAGGCTGCCTCACCGCGCGAAAATGCCGAGGAGCTTTCGAAATTTCTGAGTGTGAGCCACGACAAGGCCCATGAAATCACCAGTACCGACTACCTGTTTGCCGATTGAGGAGCCCTGTAATGGCCTATGCCTACGATGACCAGAATATCTTTGCCAAGATCCTGCGGGGGGAAATTCCCAATACCACGGTGCTGGAGACCGAACACACGCTGGCCTTCCGCGATCTCTATCCGCAGGCGCCCGTGCATGTGCTGGTGATCCCCAAGGGGCCTTACGTGAGCTACGACCATTTTGCCTCCCACGCGACGGAGGCCGAGATCATCGACTACACCCGCGCCATCGGCGAAGTCTGCCGGATGGAGGGTGTTTCGCTGGATGCGAACGATGGCTTTCGCATGATCAGCAACGCGGGCGAGCATGGCGTGCAGGAAGTGCCGCATCTGCATGTGCATGTGCTGGGGGGCCGCCGCATGGGGCGCATGGTTCAGCCCGCCGACTGAGGCTCGCTGCTCTGTCGGCGCGCGCTCATTTCTTTTTGCGCCAGGAGCCAAACCATCCTGTGACAGCATCTGTGGCATCGGAAAAATCATCCTCGATCGCTTCAAGTTTCGGATCGATGCGCGCGCGGCGGAACCGGCGCCAGCGCACCCAGATGCCATAGACCAGAGCGGCGAACAGACCCAGAATGATGATGTTGAGCAAAGGGATGCCCTTTGGGGCATCAGGCCCGTCCACAAGGCGCACGGAAATCGCGTTGGGGAAGATCGACATGAATTCGTTGCGCCAGCCGTAATGCTTGACCGCGACGAACCGGGGTGATGCTTCTGTGGATCTCAGATCGCTCGCTTCTGCCTGAAGGTTGGAAGTGTCGAACTTGAAGTACGGCGGCCAGCTCCATCCGGTATCTTCGTTGCGGTAAACCATCACATCGCCCTTGGCGCGGCGGGTCTGGATGAAGAACACATCCCGCGCAAGCTCGGTGCCGTCGGGGCCCACATCCGCAGGGCCCCAGAACACGGTGAAGCTCGTCGGGTTTTCGCGGCTCTCGTAGGTGTCGGTGATCCGCACGATATCGGTCTGCGGCAGCGTATAGTGAAAGAACGCAGCGACCGTGAGCCAGACTGTGATCCAGAATGTCCATCGGAGGATACCAAGCATACGAGACCCTTTCAGGCGAAATTTGTAAGATAGATGACCACTGACACAAGGATCACCGGAATGACATAGACCGAGAGGATCAATTTGCGGCGCAGGGATTTATCATAATCCTCCAGCCCCTCGTGCAAAAATGCGTCGAGGCTTTGATCCGGCTGTTCCTCATGCCACTGCGCGCGCAGCTTGCCCTTGCGCACAGCGCGCGAGTAGAGCGACAGGCACACGTAAATCACGCTCAGTACGATGAAACCCACCACCATCAGGCGGACGAGTGCGGCCATATCCTATCTCCTCTTTGCGGCGCCCCAGGGGCCGGCCGCGGTATCAGTCTGCGGCAGCGGCGGCGGCTTTCTTGCCACCCGCGGCAGCGGCGGTATCTGAGGCGCGGGCACATGCCCGAACAGGGCATCCCGCACGCCCGCCTTGTCCATAATGTAGGCACGCTGGAGGTAATCGGCAACATAGGCCTGCTTTGACTCCGGCCAGGCGGCGTAGGTGGCGTAAAACAGGTCCTTGTGACAGATGAACAGCTGGCGGATGTCCTTTGGCGCAAGCTCGGCCAGCAGCATGTTGACCAGGGGCGCATCGGGCGTATCCGCGGCACGCAGGGTGTGGAAATAGACCGGATCGGCACTGTCGATATTGGGGAACGCGCCGCCGTTCTCCGCCCAGTTGACCAGCTGACCCAACGTGTGGAATTCGGGCGGCAGCGCATCGCCTTGCGTGCGTGCGAGGCGGCGCAGATCGGCGCTTGTCAGATCGGTCAGAGGCACGCCCCGCTCGGCTACGGCATCGATGAGGATAAACTCCATCTTCTGCCGCAGGATCTCGGCGGAGCGGATGCCGCGGGCCTCCAGAATCGTCTCCGTGAGGCCGTTGAGTTGGAAAAACCGCGCAATATGATGGCGCTGGGTGGCGTCGAACACGTGTGGCACGGGCAGGCCCTGCAATCCGTCCGTGCCCGCAGGCGCGATCACGGCAGGGTGGCTCAGGTCCTGAAACACATAGAGCCCGCCGAAATGCGACGTCCAGAAATTACGCTGCTCGAAGCTCATGGTCTCAAGCGTGACTGGATTGCGCACCACATCGCCGGTCTTGCCAGCGAGCACGATCATCTCCGCGATGAGCACGTCGTCGTACCAGCCGCCTTCGGTTTCGCGGAACTGGTCGACCATCTGCGCGAGTTTGCCCGCATCCCTGACCGTGCCGCCCGTGGTATCGGCCTCGACGGTAATGCGGCGGATATCAAACAGCCGCGCGGGCTCGGACACGTCATAGACCGAATTCACCAACTCCCCCGCGACGGCATCCCGCGCCGTCAGCGCAAAGAGCGCCGCTTCATTTTTTCCTATAAACTCATCCAGCACGGCCTTGGACGTCGAGAACTTCGCATTAAGCAAAGGCGCCGTCCGCTGCTCCATGCTCAGCAGAATGAACTGCCGGTTCACGCCCTTGTGGTTGAGGTAGAGCGGGTCGTTTAGCTCTGCACCCACCTCTGGCGAATAGCCGGAAATATCGATGTAGAAATCGGTGAGGGTGGTTTTTTTGCCTGTCAGGTGTTCGAGCGCCCGGTTGTAG
>JAGXHD010000154.1 GCA_024636395.1 Sulfitobacter sp. | reverse complement strand
TGGTGGTGCTGTCGTGCATCCCGCCCGTATCGATTGTGTTAAAGCCCGCCGTGCGCGGCGTGACGCCCTGAAACCAGCTCGCCCAGAGCTTCTCGCCCGTGCCCAGCGGCCCCAGCGTCTGGGGGTTGCTCCATTCCAGCAGGCCGAACATCACCGTCCCCCACATGATCAGCACCGCCGTCCCGACAAGCATCAGTTTGGAGTGCAGCGTGAGCGTCCGCCATTTTCGCTTTTGGTAGATGTCGCCGACCACGATGAACCCCAGCCCGCCCAGAATGAACAGCAGCGTGATGACTATGTTGACCAGCGGATCCCCAACCCAGCCCGACAGGCTATCGGGATGCAGCGCAAATCCTGCGTTGTTGAACGCCGAGACCGAATGAAACAGCGCCTGCCAGACCCCGTTCCATCCATATTCCGGCACGAACACAATGCCCAGAAACACCGCGCCCACCACCTCGCACACGAGGGCGATCACCAGAATGATCCGCGCCAGATAGGTCAGGTTGGACAGCGACGTCTGGTTGAGATCCTCACGCAAGATCATACGCTGCGGCATCCCCACAGGCACCCCCAGCGCACCCAGCAACAGCACTGCGAACGTCATCAGACCGAGGCCGCCCAACTGGATCAGTACCGCAATTACAGCTTGCCCAAAGCCGGTAAAGGCAGCACCCGTATCCGCCAGCACCAGCCCCGTGACCGTCACAGCCGAAGTCGAGGTAAACAGCGCCTCACTCAGCCTGATATCTCCGTGATGCGAAATCGGCAGCCGAAGCAGCAACGCCCCGGCGATAATAAAGGCGATGTAAAAGATCACGAGCACGGCGGGCGCCGGAAAGCGGAACTCGCGGAGCCGCTTCAGAGCACGCTTGTAGAATCCCCTCACCGGCAAAGCTGCTGTCATAAGCTCGACGCAAAGCGGCGCAGATCCTTGCGCTTTCCCAGCAACAGCAGCAGATCATCCCGCTCTAGACTGCATGCAACACCGTCCTGGCCCACAAATTCAGTCCCCCGCATCACACCGATACAGCGTAGATCGAATTTCTCGTTATGCGGCAAATCTCCAAGGCTCTTGCCCTCAAGGCTTTCGGGGATCTGAAAGTTAACCACGTGAAACCCGTTTCCGAGGCTCACGTAATCGCGCACCAGCGGATTGTGCAGCACCTGCGCGATATGCTGACCCACCTCCACCTCCGGATGGATGATCCTGTCCACGCTCAATCTGCTCAGGATGCGGTGGTGCGTCTTGGTGGTGGCCTTCGCCCAGACGACCGACACCCCGATCAGCTTCAGATTCATCGCCGTCAGAATACTCGCTTCAAGGTCCGATCCCATCGCGACCAAAGCGACCTCGCATTCCTCGAAACCCGCCTCGCGCAATGCCATTTCATCACGCGCATCCACGATCATCGCCTGCGACAGGCTTTCGGCATGCTGCGCCACGCGCTGCTCGGAGATATCGACCCCGATCACATGGTTCCCGAACCGCTGCAATTCCGTCGCGACCGTACTGCCGAAGTTCCCGAGCCCCACAACGCCGAATGTGCGATTAGCTTTGCGTCCCATGTCTCACCCCTGCCTGCGGAAGTTCCACGATCAATGCATCATTGCGGTGCTTTTGCCCAGCCCCTGGAGTCGGCAGTTGCCGTCCCGCCCGCTAGCCCGCCAAATAGGTCTACGGGTGCTGCATTGGGGGTGACAGGGTGAAAATCCAGTCCGGTGCGATCGTCACCCTTGTCTCTGAAGCGGTCGGCTTACACCACCTCGCCCGCGTCCAGTTTCGCCAGAACCGCATCCGCATCCGAAATCACCGTTGCGCGCTTGTCCGCATCCATCCGGTCCCATGTCCCATACATGTTTCCCATCCGCGGATTTCCCGAAAACCGGTCCCTGTGCCGGTCCAGAAAATGCCAGTAGAGCGTGTTGAACGGGCAGGCCCCCTCGCCCGTTTTCTGGCTCACCTTGTAGCTACAACCCTTGCAATAGTCCGACATCTTGTTGATGTAAGCCCCTGATGAGACGTAAGGTTTCGAGGCGATGACACCCCCGTCCGCAAACTGGCTCATGCCCACCACGTTGGGCGCTTCGACCCACTCGTAGGCATCCGCATAAACCTCCAGATACCAATCCGCGACCTGACCCGGATCAATGCCCGCCAGCAGCGCGAAGTTGCCCGTCACCATCAGCCGCTGGATATGGTGTGCGTAAGCCTCGCGCCGGGTCTGGTCCACAGCGGCTCCCATGCAGGCCATACTGGTCTCGCCGCCCCAATACATCGCGGGTAAATCGCGATTTTGTTTCAATGCGTTGCGCGACGCATATTCCGGCCCTTCAAGGAAATAGATACCCCGCACATATTCCCGCCAACCGATGATCTGCCGGATGAACCCCTCGACGGCGTTGATCGGCGCATCGCCCTTTTCATACGCTTTTTCAGCCGCCTGGCAGACTTCAAGCGGCCCCAGCAGCCCGATGTTGAGATAGGGCGAGATCACCGCGTGAAACAGAAAGTCCTCTCCGCGCAGCATCGCATCCTGGAAGTCACCGAACGTGGGCAGCGCATGAGCGATGAAATGATCAAGCGACTTCAGCGCCTGCGCGCGGGTGGTAGCAAACCAAAAAGGCCGCAATTCCCCGAAATGGCTTCCGAACTCCGTCTCGACCAGCGCCAGCACATCGCCCGTGATATTGTCCGGCTCGAACCTGAGCGGGCCCTGCGGATCAATATCGCCCGGCGCCGGTTTGCGGTTGTCATGGTCAAAGTTCCACTGCCCGCCCGCAGGCTTGTCGCCGTCCATCAATAGCCCCGTCTTGCGGCGCATATCGCGGTAAAAGTATTCCATTCTCAAGGCCTTGCGCCCCTCGGCCCAATCCTCGAACTCCTTGTGCGAGGCCAGAAAGCGATCGTCTCCGAGGATTGTCGTCTTGATCGGTGCATGCGTCAGCTTGCTAATGAGCCGCCACTCGCCGGGCTCGGTACAGACGACTTCCTGCGCGCCGGTCTGCTCCGCCCGACGCAGCAACTCCCCCACGATCGAACCCGCGTTGTCTGTATCATCGAGCTGGCTGTAGGCGACGGTCCAACCATCTTCCTCAAGCCGCGCCGCAAATTTGCGCATTGCACTGAAGATCAACGCAATCTTCTTGGGATGGTGCTTCACATAGGTCGCCTCCTCGGCCACCTCCGCCATGACCACGGTGTCGGTTTCCCGGTTCCCCTCGCGGAGCGCGCTCAGCCCTTCGGAAAGCTGATCCCCCAGCACGAGAACAAGGCGGCTCACCATACGACCTCTTCACCCGCCCAGTCGTAAAATCCGCCGGACTGTTCAGGCGTCAGGCCACTCATCACACGCAATAAATTCTCCGCAGCCTCAGATGCTGGTACCGCCGGATGACGCCCCAGATACTTCTCTGTAAACGGCGTTTTCACAGTCCCCGGATGCAGCGCTACGCAAATCATTTCGGGGTGCGTCCGCCCAAGTTCGATCGATGTCGTATGCACGATCTGATTCGCCGCTGCTTTCGCCGCACGGTAACTCGTCCAGCCACCGATCCGGTTGTCCCCGATCGATCCCACCCGCGCTGTCAACACGGCACAAACCGTGCGCCCTTCGCGCGGCAGCAGCCGTGCGGCATGCCGCAGAACCAGCGCGGGCCCGATGGCATTGACCGCAAACTGGTCCGCCATCGCCCGCGCACTGATTGCCCGGATTGTTTTCTCGGGCTCCGCTCCGTCGATCTCCAACGCACCCGTCGCCACGATGATGCCATCAAACGGGCCGTCCAGCGCACCCAGATGCGCCTCTACGCTGGCCTCGTCGGTGATGTCCAGCCCGTTGCCCGAGCGTGAAAGCCCAACTACTTCAGTGCCTTGAGGGCGCAATGCGTCGGCCAGTGCCATGCCGATGCCGCCCGAAACACCTATAATCAATACTCTATCCATGAGGGCCGAAATAGCGCAGCCCCCATACCATTCAACACCAAGCCAAGCTTCATTTCTCCTTTGACCTCATCTTGAGTGGCCGGGGGCAATCATTCACACCTTGCCAAAAAAGCCCCCTTCCCATCTGAAAATCCCCCGTTATAACAGAGCAGATGAACACATCTGCACATAGCCCCCACAGCGCTCGAAACATTGCGCCACTGCTGCGTGTCCTTCTGCTGCTAGCCCGCCTCTGAGCGTGCCAAACAGGCGCGCCCGCTCAGAGGGATGTGCCGCGCGCCACGAAAAGCAAAAGCAGATAAAAGAAAGCCAATCACATGACGACCAGTACACAAGACAGCGTCTTGATTTTCGACACGACATTGCGTGACGGAGAGCAGTCCCCCGGCGCCACCATGACCCACGCAGAGAAGCTCGAAATCGCGGGCCTGCTCGACGAAATGGGCGTAGACGTGATCGAGGCAGGTTTTCCGATCGCCTCCGAGGGCGATTTCAACGCCGTCTCCGAGATCGCCCGACAGGCGAAGACCGCGCAGATCTGCGGCCTTGCCCGTGCGCAATTCGGCGATATCGACCGCTGCTGGGAAGCTGTAAAACACGCAAAACGCCCCCGGATCCATACCTTTATCGGCACCTCGCCGCTGCACCGCGCCATTCCCAATCTCGATATGGACCAGATGGCCCAGCGCATCCACGAGACGGTTACACACGCGCGGAACCTGTGCGATAATGTGCAGTGGTCTCCGATGGACGCCACCCGCACGGAGGCCGATTACCTTTGCCGCACCGTCGAGATCGCGATCAAGGCGGGCGCCACCACGATCAACATCCCCGACACGGTCGGCTATACCGCGCCGGTTGAGAGCGCCGCGCTGATCCGCATGCTGCTCGAGCGTGTGCCGGGCGCGGATGAGGTGATCTTTGCCACACACTGCCACAATGATCTGGGCATGGCGACCGCCAACAGCCTTGCCGCCGTGGAAGCGGGCGCGCGCCAGATCGAGTGTACCATCAATGGTCTGGGCGAGCGGGCGGGCAATACCGCGCTGGAAGAGGTCGTGATGGCGCTGCGCGTGCGCAACGACATCATGCCCTACCAGACCCGCGTGGACAGCACCAAGCTGATGAACATCTCGCGCCGTGTGGCCGCCGTGTCCGGATTTGCCGTGCAGTACAACAAGGCCATCGTTGGCAAAAACGCCTTTGCCCATGAGAGCGGCATCCACCAGGATGGCATGCTCAAGAACGCCGAGACCTTCGAGATCATGCGGCCGGAGGATGTGGGCCTGACCGAGACGAACATCGTCATGGGCAAACACTCGGGGCGTGCAGCGCTGCGCTCCAAGCTCGAAAACCTCGGCTATGAGTTGGGCGATAACCAGCTCAAGGATGTTTTCGTACGGTTCAAGGAACTCGCCGACCGCAAGAAGGAGATCTACGACGAGGATCTCATCGCCCTGATGCGCATCGCCACCGATCCTGAATCCGACCGTATCAAGCTCAAATCAATGCATGTGGTCTGCGGAACCGACGGGCCGAACCACGCCAAGATGAGCTTGATCGTAGACGGCACCGAGCACAGCACGGAGCAGGACGGCGACGGCCCCGTTGACGCGTCTTTCAAGTGCATCAAGGCACTCGTGGAGCATTCCGCCCGCCTGCAACTCTATCAAGTGGCCGCTGTGACCGAGGGCACCGACGCGCAGGCGACCGTGTCGGTGCGGCTCGAAGAAGAGGGGCGCATCGTGACTGGCCAGTCGGCTGATACCGATACCGTTGTCGCGTCCGCCCGCGCCTATATCCACGCGCTCAACCGTTTGCTGGTGCGCCGCGAGAAGGGCGGCACGGACAAGCGCGAGATCAACTACAAGGATGTGAGCTAGCTAGAACGCCAGCTTTAAACGCAAAAGGCCCCGCACAAGTGCGGGGCCTTTTTTGTCAGTCCAGACCGATCAGAAGTCTGTCAGGCCCAACGAGCCGTTGGCGATTGTGCCAAAGACATTGCTGAGTGTGCGGCGCTTCGATGTCCGCTTGCCGAATTCGTAGTTCACGCCAAGCGACAGGCGATCCACGTTATCGGCGCCGTCCAGATTGAGCCGCCCGACGGCCAGTTCGACCTTCGCACCCGGCACGAACTCATAGGCCCCGCCGAACGAGATCGCAGTCAGACCATCACCGTCCAGATCCACACTCGACAGGCTGCCCAGCAGGGAAAAGTTGTTGCCCAGATCGTAAGATCCCGAAATCGCGAACAGCTCGACATCGTCTTGCACGATGGCATCGGCTTGCAGGCTGTAGCTCTCCAGATCGTAGACCGCGTAGGCTGCCAGCAGGGTATCACCCTCGACACGGATTACATCAGCGCCCACCGTACCGCTGGGCGACACATCCCACGCGCCGAACACGCTATATGTCGTATCGGAAAGATCCGAGGAGTCACCCGCCGACAAACCCAGCGTATAGCTGCCGAACGTATAGAACGCATAGCCTGAGAGGACTTCTACGTTGGCGATATCAATATCGAGCCCGCTGTAGTCCAGCCCCAGGGTCACGCCGTTTGGCAGAGCGTAGCCAACGCCGATGGAGCCGAAATCGAGCGCCCCACCATCACCATCAATGCGGTTGATCTCTCCCGATATCGTAAACTGGTTCAGCCGAAACTCGGCGCCGCCGCCGAAAGTGTTCAAATCCCCAATCGCACTGCCATTGTCAAAGTTGTGGCGGTTCGCAAAGGCGGACCCGTAGGTCAGCTCCGCAGCCGCTCCTGTCGCAGCGCAACACAGCGCTGTTGTGATCATAAGTTTTTTCATGCCTCGGTGCCTCGTTTTTCTCTTGTTATCATTGCTGCCTCTCTAAACGAACAGTGGCAGCTTTCAATACAACTCAACGTTACACCCTCGGGGCATCTGCGGCTTGTGGCAGGCGAACAACAGTAAGGCGCCGCTGCCTCATCCGTACGGGTTTTTTGGTGTCCTGTCCGCGGATAATGATCCTTGCGACCGCTCCACGATCATGACAGCCGCATCCGCCAGATGCTCGCGTCCGATCGCCTTGTCGCCGCGTGCCACACGTAATTTGTGAGCCTCCAGCATCACTTCGGCGTGGCTGCTGCCGCGCGGCGGAATAAAAGTATAGCAGGCCAGTTCGATCAGCAGGCCCAGCGGATCCTTGAAATAGATCGAGTGCATGAAACCGCGATCTTTTACCCCGGAATTGCCGATACCGCGCGCCTTGAGCCGCTCCAGCACCTGATCGAACATCGCACGGTCCAACTCGAACGCGATATGGTGCACACAGCCTGCGTCCGTGGGCGTGCGGCCGTGCACGGCGCTGCGCGCCTCGTTTGTGAAGATCGTGATCAGCCGACCGTCGCCGGGATCGAAATAGAGATGCCCCTCGTTCTCGTCATCCAGATTGGGCTGGTCGAACAGGAAAGGCATCCCCAGAACGCCCTCCCAGAAATCGATGCTGGTCTGGCGGTCCGCCCCCATGATCGTAATGTGATGAACGCCAAGCGTCTGTATTTTCTTCATATCCGCACCCTTCCACTGTTGCTGCCCAAGATGGGCCTGAGGCGGTGGCCGTCAAGCGGCGCAAACATGCCTAATCCGGCGCCGCCCCCCCTTTAACCCAGCGCTATGCGGCCCTATAAGGTCGCAACTCGCCTGCCGGAGAGTCGCGGGCCAATACGTATTTTGCAAGGTGCTATATCTCATGTCGATCTTTGGAAACCTGCGCGGCCTGTGGTCATCCGATATGGCGATCGATCTTGGGACCGCAAACACATTGATTTACGTGAAGGGCAAAGGGATCGTGCTGAGCGAACCCTCGGTTGTGGCCTATCACATCAAGGACGGGGTCAAAAAGGTGCTGGCCGTGGGCGAGGATGCCAAGTTGATGCTGGGCCGCACGCCGGGCAGCATTCAGGCAATCCGCCCCATGCGCGAGGGTGTGATCGCCGATTTCGACACCGCCGAAGAGATGATCAAGCATTTCATCCGTAAGGTGCACAAGCGCTCGACCTTCTCGAAGCCAAAGATCATCGTCTGCGTGCCCCACGGTGCCACACCCGTCGAGAAACGCGCCATCCGCCAATCGGTGCTGAGCGCCGGTGCCCGCCGCGCTGGCCTTATCGCGGAACCGATCGCCGCCGCCATCGGGGCCGGTATGCCGATCACAGATCCCACCGGCAACATGGTCGTCGACATCGGCGGCGGCACAACCGAGGTTGCGGTGCTGTCGTTGGGCGACATCGTTTACGCCCGTTCGGTGCGCGTGGGTGGGGACCGGATGGACGAGGCGATCATCAGCTATTTGCGCCGCCAACAGAACCTTCTTGTGGGCGAGACTACAGCCGAGCGGATCAAGACCTCCATCGGCACCGCGCGAATGCCCGATGACGGGCGCGGCACCTCAATGCAAATCCGCGGGCGCGACTTGCTCAACGGCGTGCCGAAGGAAATCGAAGTGACGCAGGCGCAGATTGCCGAAGCGTTGGCTGAACCCGTGCAGCAAATTTGCGAAGCGGTGATGACCGCGCTCGAAACCACGCCGCCCGATCTCGCCGCAGACATTGTCGACCGTGGCGTGATGCTGACAGGGGGCGGCGCGCTGCTGGGCGATCTGGATCTGGCGCTGCGCGAGCAGACGGGCCTTGCCATTTCCGTGGCCGACGAACCGCTTAATTGCGTTGCACTCGGCACGGGCAAAGCCCTTGAGTACGAGAAGCAGTTGCGCCACGCTATCGACTACGACAGCTAGGCGCCGCACCCGGCGCCGCACAGCGCACACCAGGGGGAGCTTTGCGCCGCCATGGCCAAAGACCGATCACAGCCGAACGAATATACCGGCC
>JAGXHD010000153.1 GCA_024636395.1 Sulfitobacter sp. | reverse complement strand
GCGGTGTCTCTTCGGCACGAAATGGACGAAGTATTCGACAGTACGCTTCAGGAAACCGCGCAGCGCCTCCTACCGCTCGCCGTCTTGGATATCGTGGGGCGCGAAGACGAAGGCCTCACACAACGTCTGGGAGCAATCCGGGATCACGCCGAATTCTTCACATATATCGTCCGCGACGCGCAGGACCGTATTCTGCTGCAATCTCATGCGGCCGACCCGGCGGTCTTTCCGGTTTACGACGGCGCAGGATTTCGCCAGACCGCAACCCACAGGCTCTACAATGAGGATGCATTGCGAGGCAGCATCCGTCTGACCGTCGCCGAGCCTTTGGCTCAACGTGCGCAGGTGGCACGTGAAATCCAAATGCGTCTGGGGCTTCCGCTGCTTATCGTGATCCCCTTGGCCCTTGTTGCCATCGTTCTGGCTGTCGAGGCCAGCGTTGGTCCAGTGCGTCGCTTTCGAGATAGACTGGAAGCGCGCACCGCGCGTGATCTGACGCCTATTCCCGCGCACGACATCCCCTCTGAGATTGAACCCATTGCAACCACGCTGAACGGCTTACTAAACCGGCTGAAGGGAGCCTTCGACGCTGAACGCAGCTTCGCCGCAAATGCTGCGCATGAATTGCGGACGCCTCTGGCGGGGGCCATTGCACAAGCGCAGCGCCTGCAATCAGAGACCAAGGATACAGCTGCAAGAGCGCGCGCGGCCGATATCGAAGCGACGCTGAAACGATTGACCCGCGTGTCCGAGCGATTCATGCAATTAGCACGGGCCGAGGGCGGTCGCCTCAGATTGGACCAAGCCTCGGATCTGCGAACTGTGGCCAGAATAGTGATCGAAGATATCGAGCGCACGGTGGCTCCGGATCGCATCTTGCTTTCGCTTCCCGATGAACCCCTGATGTCTGACCTGGATCCGGACGCCTTTGGTATCCTTTGCAGGAATCTTGTTGAGAACGCCCTGCGGCACGGTTCCGAAACGGGGCCAGTTGCCGTGAATTTGGCGGCAGACGGAGTTTTAAGCGTATCCAATGATGGCCCTGTCGTCGGCCCACAGATGCTCGACCGCTTGACAGCCCGCTTTGAGCGCGCCGGATCAGATACAAATGGCAGCGGTATCGGCCTCGCCATTGTCGCAGCGATCGCCGAGCGGATCGGAAGCCAGCTTGTCCTGATATCTCCCCGCCCCGGGCAAAAAACAGGATTTGAAGCGTCTCTCAAGCTGCCCAACTCGTCCCGCGGACACTGAACAAGATCATATTTGGTCCAAGACATGGGCCCCCGCGGGTATCATCTTGTCAGCATCTGGTCACAAACGCTTTTCCCGGATGCGCAGTGTACCAGAGTGTGTTTTTGCCGATCACACCCTCCATGATGACGCGCATCACTTCCCCTGTTTTGCGGCCAATATCTCACGCGTGTTCCGACGCTCTTGATCTGATCGGTCGAGAAGATCGCATTTGAAAAACGATTGGCCTACGGTACGAGTTGTATCGCAGTGTGGTATTCAAGAGGAATGCGCATAGCTCTGATCAATTTGGAGAAGGAAAAACCTGAAATGGCAGATTTGGTAGGGGGCGTAACCCCGAATGGTGATGGATTTGATGGGGTCGAATGGAACATTCTGGGGCAACAGTATTTTCCGAAGGCCAAGTGCGATTCGACCTTCGCGTTTGAGGCAAATTCAGCACCGGACCAGTTCGTCCCGGTCCATGTTCATCCGACGCAGGATGAATTTATCCTCGTTCAGGAGGGTCAGTTAGAGCTGAAACTGGATGGAAAATGGCAGACCGCCCGCGCCGGAGATCTGGTTCGCTTGCCCCGCGGCGTTCCTCACGGGTACTTCAACAAATCAAAGATACCGGCGCGTGCGCTTTTCTGGGTCTCTCCCGCGGGCAAGCTGCCCGACCTTTTTCAGGCTCTGCACAATAAAACAGATGTCGAAGAGGTCGTTGCCTTGTCGGCCGCCCATGAAGTTGAGTTTCTGCCCCCCGATGCGAACGACTGACGCCCCGCGCACGACTAC
The DNA here is from genome assembly GCA_024636395.1 of Sulfitobacter sp. GTDB lineage: Bacteria > Pseudomonadota > Alphaproteobacteria > Rhodobacterales > Rhodobacteraceae > JAGXHD01. Next base: position 3,608 of record JAGXHD010000153.1, on the reverse strand, counting down.
ATTCACACCCCACCTGCGAAAGCCTGATGCGGGTGGCCCCACGATAATTTTGGAGCGCGAGATTGAAAGCCATCCGCAACCGCTACTACGAAGGCCCCCCCAGCAGTAACTATGATGGGGTGCGGTTCTTCTCGCCCGGTCAGCCATCGCCGGACAAGTCACTGCGCGCCTTGTTGAGGTGGCGGCGCGAAGGCGGGCGCGCGAAATGGCCACGTTCGGTCCCCGTGACCCAGCATGTCCCACCGACCCGCAGCGCTCTCCCCAGAGTGACGATGGTAGGCCACGCCACGCTGCTGATACAGATCGCCGGTCTGAACATCCTGACCGATCCGGTCTGGTCGGAGCGTGTCAGCCCTGTGAGCTTCATAGGGCCCAAACGCGTCACCGCGCCGGGCATACCATTCGAGGCCCTGCCGGAAATCGACGCGGTTCTGCTCAGCCACAACCATTATGATCACCTCGACCTTGCGACACTGAAGCGATTGAAGACCAAGCACGACCCGCTGATGATCATGCCGTACGGCAATGATGCAATCGTGCGGAAATCGCTGCGCGACGCGAATATCCAGACCGGCGACTGGCACGATACCATCGAGATTTCACCGCAACTCGCCGTGACGTTGACGCCCGCAAATCACTGGTCAGCCCGTGGCCTCCGGGATCGGCGCATGGCTCTATGGAGCGGGTTCTGGCTCAGCTGTCCGGCGGCACAAGTCTGGTTTGCCGGTGATACAGGCTATGGCGACGGGGCAGTGTTCCGAGAGATACGTGCCCGTTACGGCAGGCCCGACGTGGCAATCATTCCGATCGGCGCCTACGAGCCGCGCTGGTTCATGGCCCACCAGCATGTGGCACCGCACGAATCTGTACGCATCTTCGAGGATGTGGGGGCGCAACAGGCCATCGGCATGCACTGGGGCACATTCCAGCTTACCAATGAGGCCCGCAACGACCCGAGAGATCATCTGCACGCAAGCCTTGCATCCGCTGGGATCGACAAGAACCGCTTTCGCGCACTCGAACCGGGCGAATATTTCGGCGTTGACGCGGCAGGTTAGCCAGAATGACGCGTACAGCGGCTACCGCGTAGAATCATCGGTGCATGGCTACATCTTCATAAAGAGACGCCATCGTATTGTCCGATTGATGACCAATTTTTCAGCGGTTTTGCGAATACATGACGCTTTCGTGATCATACTTCACTCGGCTCCCAACCAATCACCGCATTTTCTGGTTTATCCGAAACCGTCCGTTCTTACTGACGTAGTCCGTAGGGGCGAAATGCCGCGCAGAGTGAAATCCTGGAAGATAAACCCTCTGCGCGACGACAACATCACTGTTGCGGGCTCCGGTTACACCCCTCGGGTCACCCTTGGAAAGTGCGTAAAGCACCCCTTGCAAAGCACCGCAGCGACAACGGGGGATAATACCTATGACGCTTAAACTCTCTTCTCTGACTCTTGCTGCCCTGCTCGGCAGCACAACGCTGGCTGCCGCCGAATGTGCGGATCCGGTAAAGGTGGGAGTGCTGCACTCCCTGTCGGGCACGATGGCCATCTCAGAGACCACGCTGAAAGACACGATGCTCATGCTCGTCGAAAAGCAGAACGCCGCCGGTGGTATATTGGGTTGCCAGATCGAAGCTGTTGTCGTCGATCCTGCTTCCGACTGGCCCCTGTTTGCCGAAAAGGCGCGTGAGCTGCTCACCGTCTCCGATGTCGATGTGATTTTTGGAAACTGGACGTCCGTTTCGCGTAAATCTGTGCTCCCTGTAATCGAGGAGCTCAATGGTCTGCTGTTCTATCCGGTGCAGTATGAAGGTGAGGAAAGCTCCAGAAACGTATTCTACACCGGCGCTGCTCCGAACCAGCAGGCAATCCCTGCGGTGGACTACTTCCTCGAGGAGCTTGGCGTCGAGAAATTCGCACTCCTGGGCACCGACTATGTCTATCCGCGCACCACGAACAACATTCTGGAGCAATACCTTCAGGATAAAGGGATCGCGAAAGAGGACATCTTCGTCAATTATACACCGTTCGGTCATTCCGACTGGGCGACGATTGTCGGCGACGTTGTAGCCCTTGGCGCTGACGGCAAACAGGTGGGCGTGGTTTCGACCATCAACGGCGATGCCAACATCGGCTTTTACAAAGAGCTCGCGGCTGCCGATATTTCCGCTGATGATATCCCCGTCGTCGCCTTCTCCGTCGGCGAGGAAGAGCTGTCCGGTCTCGATACCTCCAATCTGGTCGGTCATCTGGCCGCGTGGAATTACTTCATGTCCGCCGACACACCCGCCAACGCGGAATTCATCGCGGAGTGGAAAGCCTTCGCAGGCGAGGACCGGGTGACCAACGACCCGATGGAAGCGCATTACATCGGCTTCAACATGTGGATCAATGCGGTGGAGGCAGCAGGCACCACGGATGTGGATGCCGTCCGCACGGCGATGTACGGACAGGAGTTCCCCAACCTCACGGGCGGGACGGCTGTGATGCTGCCGAACCACCATCTGGCCAAGCCAGTGTTGATCGGTGAGATTACGGCGGACGGCCAGTTCGACATCGTGTCGCAAACCTCCGAAGTGCCCGGTGACGCCTGGACCGATTTCCTGCCTGCCTCCGCAGTGCTGACCTCGGACTGGAAGGACCTCGGTTGCGGTATGTACAACACCGAAACCAAGACCTGCGTACAGCTGACGTCCAACTACTAACCGGTTTGCGCGGGGCTGCGCCTTTTGCCGCCCTGCGCATCCCTCTGTACTCCGAAAGCTTCTCTATGCGCCTACTCTTTTCGGCTCTCGTGTTTTGCCTGCTCAGCGTAGCAGGAGCGCAAGCGCAGGATTTGCAACGTATATTGCAAACACACGCCAGTGAAATCTCCGATCCCTCGCGCAGTTCCGTCGGTGTGGCCCTTGATGATATGGTCGCCGCCGGACTGCCCCAGACAGCGGATTTTCTGGAGCAATGGTCCGACAAGAACGTATGGCAGCGCACCGACGGCGTGTTTTTCATCGCGCGCGAGCAGGGCGATGACCTGGCCCTGCGGGACGTGGATACTGGCGCCGCAAGCACTGCGCCGCAGGCGGAGTTTACCCAGCTCAAACCAAACGGCGGCGTGCGCCGCGTCATCGGCACGGCGCTGGTTCAGTTCCAACTCAGCGATCCTGATCTGGAGCGGCGTACCACCGCCGTGGCCTCCATCGCGCGCAGACCGGAAGCGGAGCAGTTGCAGCCGCTCCTGGCATCCATCTCGAAAGAGACCGACCCCGCCCTCAGAGCCCGCAAGATACAGCTGGCCAACTTTCTCTCGGCCAGTTTTGCCGAAGCACCGCAGGACAGGATCACAGCCATTGAGAGCCTCTCCGAGGATACCAGCGTGGAGGCCCGCGCCGTGCTGAACCAGATCCTCCGGGTGGAACAAGGCGTGGTGGAGGCCGCGCCCGAGGGCAATATCGCCCGCATCCTCGACCCATCCGAGAGCCCCGATGCGGCCTACGCGCAGCTCGTCAGCGCGTCTCTCGCGCCCGCGCCCACGACGCCCGCAATGATCCGCGCAGCACTCGAGAACAATATAATCGGGGGCCGCGTGGGCGATGTGCCTGTGGC
>JAGXHD010000152.1 GCA_024636395.1 Sulfitobacter sp. | reverse complement strand
TGCCCGAGGCGATCATGAACGTGCTCGGTGGGCAACTTGCGCGTTTCAAACAGCCTAAACAGCTCATTGTGATGCAGGATTTTCCGCGCAACACTATGGGTAAGCTGCAAAAGAACCTGCTGCGCGATCAATTCGCCGATATTTTCAAACCCAAAGACTGAGCCCGTTCAATCGTCTGCGTAGTCCGCCTTTGTCCGCACCTTGCGGATGGTCTCCCCGTGCGGATCGAAACCCTGATTGACGATCTCGACAACGCGGCAATCCTCGCAGAGCTCGAGCATCCTGAGCCGCTGCACGCCTGCGTCGCCTGAAAACATCCAGTGATCGGCGAGCTTGGCCTGAACCCGCTCAATGCCCGAGCGCGTGGCGAAAGCCTTGCCGCATCCGGTACAGCAAAAGGGCGGCTCTTCATGCAGGATCTGCCGGGGCGTCTCCCATGCGGCGAAATCAATTTGTGGCGTGAGCGTGATCGCATCTTCGGGGCAGGTCGCGGCGCATAGCCCGCATTGCACGCAAGCGCTCTGGGTGAAGCGGAGCATCGGCGTTTCGGGATTATCCAGCAGCGCGCCAGTAGGGCAGGCGCCGGTGCAGGCCTGGCATAACGTGCAGGCGTCCGGATCGACCGTGACCGCTCCGAAGGGCGCGCCCTGCGCCATGGGTAGCCTCTTCACAGGGGTGGCCGGAGCCGCGCGGTTCATCTCCGAAAACGCCATCACCAGAAGCCCCCGCTTGTCCGCCGGGGGCAAAAAGCTGGAGCGATCCGTGCGCGCGTCGCTGGGGGACAGGGCGGCGCAGGCAGCCTCCAGCGCATCTGGATCATCCGTCTCGATCAGGATCACAGGCCCGTGCCCCATCGCGGCTGACACTTCGGAGACCAGATCAATGCTGGCTTTCAGGCCGTCCAGAGCATGCAGCGGTTTCGCCCGTCCCAGAATCACTACCGCGCCTGCACCATAAGCAAAGGCGGCGGCAAATAGTTCCGGTCCGGCCTGCGTGATCTCGTTGAGACCCAGTGGGATCACATGCGCGGGCAAACCATCGCCGAAACGGCCTGTAGCATCGATTAGCGGCTCGCCATGATCCGCGTCATGCAGCAGGATTACGGGTGCTTGCGTACCTCCCGCTGCGTGCCACGCACGAAGCGCGGCCCGCAGGCGCGAGGCCACCGTTGTGGCATCTGGCAGGGCATAGGCCGCGGCCCCCGTTGGGCAAATGGCGGCACATTGCCCACAGCCTGCGCAAATCGCCGGATCAATCGCGACAGTATCGCCGTTCGGTACAATCGCCCCGGTCGGGCACAAGGGCAGGCACCGTATGCATCCGGTAATGCCATTGCGCGAATGGGCACACAGATCCGGGAGAAAATCAATGAACACCGGCTTGTCAAACTCGCCCACCATCTGGCCTGCCTTCGCAATCAGTGCGGCAACGGCCTTGGGATCGCGGGGATCGGCGCGTAGATAGCCGGGGCGTAGATCGGATGCGGCGAAAAGCGGCTGCCCTCCGGTCAGATCCACCACCAGATCAGCCCGGGAGATCGCACCGCTGCGCGCGGCGCCGAACTCCAAAACCGCGCGGGAGGAAGGGGAGGGCACCGCATAATCGTCCACTGTCAGGACAAAGGCGCCCATATGGCCAGTGGCGGCCCGGATACGTCCTTGCACGACCGGAAAGCGGGTCTGCCGGGGCGGAGCCACCCGCGCGCCGGGCTGCAACAGCACCGTAATGTCGAGCGCTTCGGACAGAGCGGAAGCAGCCTCCAGCGCAGTATCGTCTCGGCCCAGCACGAGTGTCACGCCGGTGCTGATCAGGGTCGTCACCCCAAAGGGCGCAGGCGCAACCCCCGCGGCGGCGATCAGGGCTGCCATTTTCGGGCCACTTTCCTTGGCCTGCGCGGTCCAGCCCGCCGTTTCTCGGATATTGGCGAAAGACAGGGGCAGATCGGGTGCCACCTGTGCCGCGATCTCGGAGAAGAGAGGGGCTTCCTGCGTACAGGCCACCGTGACTGGCAGCCCCTTTTCCAGAGCTGCGTGAAAATGCGAAAGATTGGCGCGGCACAGCTGGCTCACGGACGGATCACCGCCGCAGCCTGCTTTCCCGAGCGCGCGCTCGTCAGGCGCCATGGTGCCCTCGCAGGTGCAGGTCAGAATGGTCTGGTTTGAGGGCGCTTGGGGCATCTTCTCGCTCGTCCGATCTATGTAGTCTACATTAAGGATAACCGCCCTTGCGACGGGCGGTGAGTGCGGTACAATCTGCCGGATCATTATATCTTGCAAGGACAAGCTGACGTGCGCTGCGACCTTTCTCAGCCCCGCGCCCTCGTGCTGCCACCGCCCTACACGGCGCACTGGCTGGCGCGTGGAGATGCGTTCGTGCAGGCCGGTGCGCTTGCCCCAGAACAAGGGGCTGGCACGTTAGTCTGGCATATGGGCCAAACCTTGGATGCGGCGGGACGCCTTGATTTCGCGGTGGTGCTGGAGCCAGAGACCCCGCTCGCGGATGCGCGCGGGGCGTTTATTCTGGGAATGCTGGCACTAGGCGATGCCATCGCCGCGCATTGCCCGCCCGAACGCGCGGTAGGCTTTGGCTATCCCTCCGAGCTTTTGCTCGATGCGGGTCGGCTCGGTGGTGCACGGCTGGCCGTGGCGCCGCAAACGGATGAGGATGCGGTGCCCGATTGGATGGTTTTCGGGGTCGAGCTGATCGCGGAAAGGGATCATCTGAGCGCACCGGGCAGCGAGCCGGGGTCGGTTTCATTGAAAGAAGAAGATTTCGAAGACCCCGCCGCTATTATCGAGAGTTTCGCCGCCTATCTGATGTTGAATTTCGACCGCCTTGCCCATGGCGGCATGGCGCCTCTTGCGGCCCGTTTCGCGGCCCGGTTGAGCAAAGCTGGCACCGTCACGGATGCCGGAGATTTCAACGGGGCGGAAGGCATACAACCCCTCAGAGACGCTCTCGCGAAATCCGTGTGGCGCGGTGCGGCGGGGCCAGCACTATGATCCGCCTGCCACGCACGATTCAGCTCGACCGCTCCGACAATGTGATCTTCGCGCCAGCGGCGCAGCCCGGTGAATGGGCCGTGTCGGGGACATTCCTGTTTGCGGGGCGCGATCCCGAAGCGCTGAGCCGCAAGGAGCGGATCGCCCTGCGCTCGGGGTTTCTGGGGACGCGCAGCTTTGGCTGGTCAACGCTGGTGAGCGTCACACTAGTGCGCCCTCAGGACCGCGACGATATGATAGCGCAATTGGCGCAGCAGCTGGTGGAACGTCTGGGTGCGCCCGATCTCGCAACCGCACAACCTGCTGCGCAGGAGGAAGTCGCGCTTGCAGAGGATCTGTGCCGTGGCCACGCCGAAGGCACGCTGATCGGCCTGCACCGCACGCATGGGGCGGACGGTATTCGTGAGCAGTTCCGCACCCTCAAGCCGCGCGACACCACAGCCTTTTCCGCGCGCCATCTGGGCGGGCACGATCGGGCATTTCACATCGTGGAGACCGATGAGGAAGAGAACGTCGACCTGGCGGCGCTCATCTCGGAAAAGAGTGGATCATGAGGGAATTCTGGGTCGCCTCCGGCCACCATCTTACCACGCTCGATGCCGCAGGCCGGATGCAGGTGACCGACGCACTCATCCTCGCCTGGCTTGCCCGCCCCGAGATTGTCCCACCGCCCGAGGCTTGCGCTGCCGAGCGGGCGCTGCATAACCGGCTGCTGGCCGATCCGCGCGCAAAAGTCAGCGTGATTGAGCGCGCCAATATAGAGGATGCGGACGCCCGCGAGAATTGGGTGTTCCTGCTCACACTGCGCGATACGCTGCTGGCCGAAGGTTCGGTCGAGGCGGGCTATCTGGCGCTGGTGCGTGGCCGCGTGCGCCTGCCGCATCTGTTTTATGACCAGCTGGTACAGCTCATCTTGCGCAACGCGCTGGAGGGCTGTGAGGATGTGTATACGCTGCGCGCGGCCGAGATGTTCTTCCGCCCCCAACGCGCGTTCGTGCAGGAGGGCGCGCTTATGCTCGCTGATGAGGAGCTAGTGACGGAGCTGGAAAGCGAGGTCCACTCCAATCCGCTGTTTGCGATGATGGAGGGCGGTGTCGAAAAGCTCGATGTGCTGAATGAGGCCAACGGCTGGACCTACTGGAGCCGCTCGGACGCCCATACCATGGTGCTGCCTTTCGGGGCGGACCCCGCGGCCCGCGCAGGGCTGGCTGGTGCCATTGAGCATTTCGTTCGCCATCTGCTGGGTCATCTCGTGACGGTAGACCCGATGAAGGACGTGCAGGATGTCGATCTTGCCTGGTATGTGGGGCTGGATCAGGCGGGCACGGAAGTGGGGAATGCGCTATGGAACGACGAGACGCCCGGCGCGGCGCTGGTCGGGCTTTTCGCGCTGACATTCCAGAGTGCAGAGGGGGTCTTGCCGCAGATCGGAAAACAGCCTGTCTATTTGCTGGTGGGTCTCGACAGCACGAATGTGATCCGATTCAAGCCACAAAACCTGATCACCGGTCTGCCGCTCTTAGATCCCGCCGACACGCTGCCCGCCGCGCTGGGGCACGCGTAATGCCCCGTGCTGTGCTCCGCATTGCCGTGACAGGCGTCTCCTATCCGCCTGCAAACAAGTGGGCGCAGCGCCGTCTCTATCCCGCTGCCGTGATGGCCGATATTCCGGCGTTCGAGCGCGGCATGCTCATGGCCGAGCAGGGTGAGGTCAGGACCTATTACATGGGCGATCATGCGCTGATTCTCCACTCCGGCGAGACCGCGCATTACATCGATAATCTTCAGGCGGCCAAACCGTCCCTCTGGGTGTCATGCGACAAGGACGTCGTGCAGTTGGTGACTGCGGATCCCTACGAGGGCGAGGCCATGGCAAGCGATCCCGAGCGCATCGTCGAAGCGCTGGCCATGCCGCTGGCCGTGCGGCGGACCATCGAGGCGTTCATCGCCGAGCACCACGTCGCGGAAGAGTTCTACAAGCGCAAGCGGGTGCCTGCCACATCTACACATGATCCGCGTGCCCCGCGCATCCTGTCGCCGGACGAGAAATGGGTACAGTCGCGCGGCAAGGCGGGTCTGCCGCCCAAGGAGGAGACATGAGCGACAGGGAGAACGGCGAAAAGGATGGTTTTCTGCGGGGTTGGTCTCGCAGAAAGATTGAGGCGAAGCGCAGCGAGGTTGCGCGTGACGTTCCTGAGACAGCAGTCCTCCCGGTCGAAGGGCTGACCGAAGCTGCTTCCGAGGCCGAAATCCCCGATCCTGATCTTCTGGCCGCACTTCCCTCCCTCGACGCGATCACCGCAGGCTTCGACATAAAGCCGTTTCTCGCAAAAGGCATCCCCGCAGATTTGAAAAACGCTGCCCTGCGCAGGCTCTGGTCGGTCAGCCCCTCTGTCAGCCAATACTCGGATCCGGCGGTGGATTATGCATGGGACTGGAACGCGCCGGGCGGTGTTCCGGGGGGCGGCGGCCTCCTGTCTGAACAAAGCGTCGCCAAAATGGTTAAGGATCTTATCGGCAGCCGTCCCGCTCCAGAAGAGGCAAGCGGCACGCCCGACGGGCCTGGCGCAGATCCCGCTGATCTGCCGGGCGAAGCCCCTCCGCATGACCCGCTGATGCAGGAAAAACCCGTATCCGTCCGCTTTGACAGGAGGGACGCGCAAGCCCGTGTATCGGCGCCGGAAGCAGTGGTCGAGCAAGCACTGCATGACAGGCCGCTGAAGCAGGATTCCCCCCCTGCCGCAGGGCCGCGGCACGGTGGGGCTTTGCCGGAATAGTCGCATTTAAGCGGTATTGCACTGCATACAAACGATTGCCAGACAGTCGAAATCGTGGGATGGTATGTGCCAGACCACGTAACGCCGCTGGTTTTCCAAATCAGGATTTGACAGTGTCCGCAGCAAGCATGGTGCAAACCGCGCCAAACCGATCGGAATACGAGGAATTGCGGGCCCAGCAGTGGCGCCTGATCTCTACCGTGCTTGCCCGCGCTCCGGACAACGAGATGCTCGACACATTGGCCGGGCTGACGGGTGATGAGACTGCTTTGGGTCAGGCCTATGGGGCATTGGCGAACGCGGCCGCCACCGTAGAATCGGACACGGTTGCGCAAGAGTTTTTCGAGCTTTTCGTTGGTGTGGGGCGCGGTGAGCTGCTGCCCTATGCCTCCTTCTACCTGACCGGTTTTCTCAACGAGCGACCACTGGCTGATTTGCGCCGTGATTTGCATCTGATGGGGATTGAACGTGCGCAAGGCCGGTTCGAGCCCGAGGACCATATCGCAAGCATCGCGGAAGTGATGGCGGGGCTGGCGCTGGGCGATTTTGACGCAGGCGTGCTTGGCTGCGGTGCGGCAGGCGAGGCGGGGTTTTTCGCGCGCCATCTTCAGCCTTGGGCTGCACAATTCTTCGATGATCTGGCGGTCGCGCCGAGTGCGGAGTTCTACCGCACTGTCGCCGAGGTCGGGCGTATTTTCATCGATATCGAAATACGTGCTTTTGCTCTCGAGGCAAACGCGCATCGTTGCGCGGTCAGCGGATCGTAGTAACAACACACAGGTCAGCCAAAGGCGTGAAGCCCGGCGGCCGCAATGACGATAGGGGAGGATGACATGGCCGACAGCATCAAAAAAGAAAAGACAATCGGGCGGCGCGGCTTCTTCGGCGCAGTGGCTGCAACCGCGACGACTGCTGTTGTCGCGGGCGGTGCGCGTCCCGTTTTCGCGGACGAGACGGGCGACGAACGCACCAAAGCGCGGTACCAGGAAACCGAGCACGTGCAGGCCTACTACCGCACCAACCGCTACTACAAAGGAGCATAAGCCATGCTGGTAAAACGCAGATCAGGTGATGCCGGCCGGAGCAGCCTCGCGGCTTTCGCCCGCGATGTTTCCGCCAAGCCGGTAGACCGTCGCAGCTTCCTGCGCACCTCCGGCCTCGCGGTCGGCGGGCTTGCAGCTTTTTCCGCTATCGGTGCAGGCACCGTCCGCCGTGCCGAAGCGGGCCCGACCGATTTCAGCCAGCCGATCGAGGTCAAGACCAACATCTGCACCCACTGTTCGGTTGGCTGCACCGTCAAGGCGGAAGTCCAGAATGGCGTCTGGGTGGGCCAGGAGCCTGCATGGAACAGCCCGATCAATCGCGGTACGCATTGCGCCAAGGGCGCATCGGTGCGCGAGATCGTACACGGCGACCGCCGCCTGAAATACCCGATGAAAAAAGAAGGCGGTCAGTGGACGCGCATTTCATGGGATCAAGCGATCGAGGAAATCGGCGACAAGATGCTCGACATCCGCGAGAAGAACGGCGCGGACAGTGCCTATCTTCTCGGCTCCGCGAAATTCTCGAATGAGGGCGCTTACCTCTTTCGCAAGTTCGCGGCCTTCTGGGGCACCAACAACGTCGACCATCAGGCGCGGATCTGCCACTCTACCACCGTGGCGGGCGTGGCGAACACATGGGGCTACGGCGCCATGACCAACAGCTATAACGACATCCGGAATTCCAAGACGATCATCTTCATGGGCTCGAACGCAGCCGAAGCGCACCCTGTCTCGCTCCAGCATATCCTGACGGGCAAGGAGACAAACCGCGCAAACGTCATCGTGATCGACCCGCGTTTCACGCGCACAGCGGCCCACGCAACCGACTATATCCGCATGCGTCCCGGCACAGATATCGCCATCATCTGGGGCATCGTGTGGCACATCTTCGAGAATGGCTGGCAGGATCAGGAC
>JAGXHD010000151.1 GCA_024636395.1 Sulfitobacter sp. | reverse complement strand
CACAAGCGCCTGATTACGGTGGAGGAAGTTGCTAGTGCGGCAGCCTGGCTCGTCGGACCCGACAGTGGCAGCATCAACGGCCAGAGTATCGAGATAGCCGGCGGCATGATGTAGAGTTTGCGCGCGGCGGGCGGGCCTCGCTGCGCGTATCCCTCAGACCGCGCGGGCCATCGCTGTCGGCCGCTGACCCGCCGCCCATTCCCGCGCCGCAGCCCCGAAGGCCTCGAACAGCGGCCGCGAGACAGGATCCTTCGCCGCCTCGTATTCTGGATGCCACTGCACCGCGAGCGTGAAGCCCGGCGCGCCCTCCACATAGATCGCCTCCGGGGTGCCATCTTCGGCCAAACCATCCACTACGATGCGCGGCCCGGCCATCTTGATACCCTGCCCGTGCAGCGTGTTGGTGCGCACGACTTCGGTGCCCATCACCCGGTGAAACACTCCGCCGGGGGTAAAGCGCACATCGTGGCGCAGCTCGAACTTTTCTTCTATCGTACCGTCGGGCGGCATCCGGTGGTTCATCCGTCCAGGCAGTTCGCGAATTTCGGGATAGAGCGTGCCGCCCATTGCCACGTTCACCTCCTGAAAGCCTCGGCAGATCCCGAAAACCGGCTGGCCCGCGGCCACACAGGCCCGCGTCAGCTCCAGTGCGATGGCGTCGCGATCGCGGTCAAATTCGCCGTGCGCGGGTGTCTCGTCCTCCCCGTATTCCTGCGGGTGCACGTTGGGCCGCCCGCCGGTGAGCAAGAACCCGTCACAGCAGGCCATCAGCTCGGGAATCGATACTAGCGCGGGGTCTCCCGGCACCAGCAGCGGCATGCAGCCCGCCACTGCGGCAATCGCATGTGAGTTCATCTTGCCACCGGCGTGAACCGCGTACTGGTCATTCAAAAGATAGCTGTTGCCAATGATCCCGATGACAGGCCGACCCATATCCAAAGACTCCCAAGTGCATAAAATCAAGGCATACTGTAGCCTGTGCAGGGTCAGCTCTCAAGTGGACATGCGTGCAGAGTGCCTGTTTAAGACCTACTGCACGCATATTCTTCAGATTTCGCCAATCAGATTGGCAGCCTCAAGCCCGGCCATGGCCGCGAGCGCGTCATTGTCGGAAGTATCGCCCGTCACGCCCACGGCGCCGATCACAACGCCTTTGGCAGAGCGCACCAGAACGCCCCCAGGAACTGGAACTACCTGCCCGCCGAACACACCGTTCACACAGCTCATGAAATAGGCCTGCGCCTCGGCGCGTGCCTGTTGCGCCGTGCCCGCCATACCCAGCATCACCGCGCCGTAGGCTTTGCCCTGCGCAATCGCAAAGCGGCCGGGCGACGCACCATCCTGCCGCTCGAACGCGATCACATGTCCGCCCGCATCCAGCACTACGACAGACAGCGGCTTCAGCCCCGCCTCCGCGCCCTTTTCAAACGCCTTGCGGATAACCGTACGGGCTTTTCTCAACGATATGCTCATGTCTTGTTCCTGTGTTGTCTCGGTGCTGAATGTTCATTCGCGGCGCGCACGCGCGCCTGCGCACCACAGGTTTAGCGTTCCGGCCCGCAGACGCAACAGCACTCCGCTATCCCCGGCCCGTGCCAGCCTTGGGGCGCTCGCGCTTGCACCGCTCCGAGCAGTACCGCACCTCGTCCCAGACTGCCGCCCATTTCTTGCGCCACGCGAAGGGCTTATTGCAGGTTGCACAGATTTTTTGCGGCAGATCAGATTTTTTGACATGTTTCGCCATGCAATGCAGTTAGAGCGGGCGCGCGCAGAAAAAAGGGCGCCCTGCTGGGCGCGCTGACTTTTCGTAAACTTCGGCGGGATGAATTTTCCGGGACCGGTTGGTTCGCGACTAATCTGTCTGGGTCGGCGTCGACGAGCTATTGGTGCCCGGCGCATACACATCCGTATCGACGACAGTCGAGGATGATCCCTCCGCATCGGCATTGGAGACGGCGTCACCATCGCCCGCATTGATCATATTGAAGCCGATCAAACCGATCATCATCAACGCTCCGAAAATCATCGCACCGCGGATTCCCAGCAAAGAGGGGCGGTGTTCTTTCTCTTGCTTGTCGGTGTTTGTATCGGGTGCAGACATGATCTGTTCTCCTTAATGGACTATCCCCGCCTTGCAGCGGGGGGATTGCCTGATTAACGTGCCGCAAAACAGTTCGGTTCCGAGAAACCTTGCCCGCCCGGCACCAATCCTTCAGGAGCAACCCCATGCGCGATGCAGCCCCCCAGACCATCTATCTCAAGGATTACACGCCATTCGGCTGGCGCATCGACAGCGTGGATCTCCAATTTACGCTTGATCCCCATAAAACAAGGGTTCGCAGCCGCATCGCCTTCTCCCCCGATGCCGATGCACCGGCACAGGAATTCTTCCTCCACGGCGAGATGCTCAAGCTCATCTCGGCTTGCATCGACGGCGAAGATGTCGCACCCCGGATCACCCCCGAGGGGCTCACCTGCGAGGTGCCCGAGGGCGCTTTCATCTGGGAGACAGAGGTCGAGATCGACCCGGCAGGCAATACCGCCCTTGAAGGTCTCTACATGTCGAACGGCATGTATTGCACCCAATGCGAGGCCGATGGCTTTCGCAAGATCACCTACTATCCCGACCGCCCCGATGTGATGAGCGTCTTTACCGTGACCATTGAGGGCGCCCACCCCGTGCTGCTGTCCAACGGCAACCCCGTGACAACTGCGATGCACCGCGCCGAATGGCACGATCCCTGGCCCAAGCCCGCCTACCTCTTCGCGCTTGTCGCCGGTGATCTGGTCGCGCATCACGATACCTTTACGACTGTCGGGGGCCGCAAGGTCGATCTCAATCTCTATGTCCGCCCCGGCGACGAGGGTAAATGCGCCTTCGGGATGCAGGCGCTCAAGGCTTCGATGAAATGGGATGAAGACGTCTATGGCCGCGAATACGATCTTGACCTGTTCAACATCGTCGCGGTCGATGATTTCAACATGGGCGCAATGGAGAACAAGGGGCTGAACATCTTCAACTCCTCCGCCGTGCTCGCCTCACAGGAAACCTCGACCGACACCAATTTCGAGCGGATCGAGGCGATCATCGCGCATGAGTATTTCCATAATTGGACCGGCAACCGCATCACCTGTCGCGACTGGTTCCAGCTGTGCCTGAAGGAAGGGCTGACTGTCTTCCGCGACAGCCAGTTCACCGCCGACATGCGCTCCGCGCCCGTCAAGCGGATCGAGGATGTGCTGGATTTGCGCGCCCGCCAGTTCGCCGAGGACCAGGGCCCGCTCGCCCATCCCGTCCGCCCCGAGAGCTTTCAGGAGATCAATAACTTCTATACTGCCACGATCTACGAAAAGGGCGCGGAGGTAATCCGCATGCTCAAGACCCTCGTGGGCGACGCGGCCTACTCTGAGGCTGTCACCCTCTATTTCGAGCGTCACGACGGGCAGGCCTGCACCATCGAGGACTGGCTCAAAGTATTCGAGGACACGACGGGCCGAGACCTGACGCAATTCAAGCGCTGGTACTCGCAGGCGGGCACGCCGCGCCTGTCGGTCACCGAAGAGTGGAGCGGCGACACACTTACGCTGATCTTTACCCAGAGCCTTGCTCCCACGACCGCAACGCCCGCGCCCCTGCCGCAGGTGATCCCCGTGGCCGTGGGTCTTATTGGCGCGGACGGCACGGAGGTCGCCGCGACGCGCATCCTCGAGCTGACCGAAGCCACCCAGAGCTTTACCTTCGACGGTCTGGCCGCGCGCCCCGTAGCGTCCGTCCTGCGCGGCTTTTCCGCTCCGGTCGTGCTCGATCACGCCGCCGATCATGACCATCTGCTGGCCCATGATACGGATGAGTTCAACCGCTGGGAGGCCGGGCGCACCCTCGCGCGCAGCTGCCTCATTGCAATGATCACCGCAGGCGCCCGCCCCGACCCCGCTTATCTGCGCGGCATCCGCGCCGCCCTCTCCGACAATGGCCTCGATCCCGCCTATCGCCGCCTCCTTTTGGCCCTGCCTTCGCAGTCCGAGCTGGCCACCGCCCTGCACGACGCAGGCCACGTGCCCGAGCCCGACATCATCCACGCCGCCGTCGAGGCGCTGCGGGATGCGCAGGCCAAATCGCTCGCCGATCTTCTACCGGCCCTCTACGCGGAACATCAGGTCACCGCACCTTACGCGCCCGACGCCGCCCAATCGAGCCAGCGCGCCCTCGGCAATGCCGTGCTGGCGCTGCTGTCGCGCAGCGATGGCGGCACACTTGCGCAGGCCCAATACGATAGCGCCGACAATATGACCCAGCAACTCGCCGCCCTCGCCAATCTGATCCGCGCCGGGCGCGGCGATGCGGCACTCAAAGCCTTCGAGGCACAGTGGCGCCACGACAGACTGGTGATGGACAAATGGTTCGGCCTGCAAGTCATTGAGGCGGACCCGGAAGAGGCCCACGAGATCGCGGCGATCCTCACCAAGCACCCTGATTTCAATTGGAAAAACCCCAACCGCTTCCGCGCCGTGTTTGGCGCGTTGGCCATGCACCACGCGGGCTTCCATCATGCCTCGGGCGCGGGCTACAGGCTTCTGGCAGATTGGCTGATCAAACTCGACCCCTTGAACCCGCAAACCACGGCCCGCATGTGCTCGGTTTTTCAGACGTGGAAGCGCTACGATACCGATCGCCAGGCGATGATCCAGGCGCAGGTCGCCCGCATCCTTGCCACGCCGGGTCTCAGCCGCGACACCACCGAGATGCTCACCCGGATCGCCGCCGCATGAAGCCCAACGCCCGAAAGCCGCAGAGCCGCCTGTGCTGAGTGCCCTGCTTGTCATCGGTGGCCTTGTTGCAGTTGTCTTTATCTGGCGCCGGATGCGCGCGGACGGGGCAGACGGAGTGCCCGCGTCCCTCCGCGCGGCTGCCCGACGGCTGGATTTTGCCACGCGCCCGGACGCACCAGCCATATCTTCGATCCACACGCCCGAGATTTGCATCGCGGCCATGGCAGTCGCTTTCGCCCGTATGGACGCAGCATCGGAGATCCCCGCGGAGCTGGTCGCCGCCGGCCTGCAAAAACGGCTCGGCGTCGAACCTGCAGAAGGCGCTGATCTTGCAGCGCTCGGCGGCTGGCTTGTGACGCAGAGCGGCGGCCCCACGCCCGCTTTCCAGCAGCTCACCAAACGGCTCAAACAGCTCGCTCACGGCGCGGAGTTCGACAAGCTCATGCGCCTGCTGGGCGACGTGACCGCGGCAGGCACCAAAGGGATGCCCAGCCCGGCGCAGGCCGATGCTTTGGGCGCACTGGCCCGCGTCTTCCGTACCGCATGAACGATCTGCCCTACAGTTACTCATCCTGCGGCCGCAGGCCCGCCACCGCGATCACAGTCGCCGCACTCTGGGCGGTGATCGCTGCCGCGTATGTTTTCTTCGATGCCGCCCCGGTGTTCGTCGCACTCGTCGGCGCGTTCACCCTGCCCGCCCTCTATGATCTTATCGCGAACCCGCGCAGCACCCTCACGCTCGATCAGACGCATCTCCGCTGGGCAAGCTGGCGTCAGCAGGCCGAGATCGCCCTGCGCGAGATCGACCATCTGCGCTTCGATACCCGCCTCGATCTATCCGTGCGCCTCAGCATCGTTCGCCCCTCGGGCGTGAAAATACGTGTACCCTATCCCGCCACGCCGCCCCACCGAATGTTCGAGCCGCTGGCGCAGCAGGCGGGCCTCAAAACCCGTAGGCATCATTTCACGCTGATGGGTTAGGGGCGCGCGCGCGGGCGCAGCGTATCGATCGGCAGACAATAGGTCTGTCTTTTCAGCCAGCTGGCCATTTCCGCGCGCTTGCGCTCGTTGCGCATCGGCCCCCAATCCGCCGACACACCGCGCCAGCGACCGTCGTAGCCGTGGATCACACCGTCGCGTTTCACCGTATGCGCCATGATCCGCACACCGCAACTGAGGTTCGCAGCCCCGCTTTTGAGCGCTTCTCCGGTGCCCACGTTGCATTGATAGCCCCGCGCCGTGGCGGGGAGGATCTGCAACAGTCCATACCACCGGCCGCCTCCGCCCACCGCCCAGGGTTTGTAGGTACTCTCGTATTTCGCCAGCGCCGAGAGATAACCCACCCAGAAGGCGCGCCGCTGGGCATCGGTATTGGTGGCATAGGCGGGGCACCAGCGCTCGATATCGCGCGGCACCATCTTGACCAGCGGACTGCCGTGATCCTTGAGCGCGGACAGTGCCGCGCGGGTCCAGAGCGCGTGTCCCTCCATGTGCTGCCAGCGCGTGCGCGGGATTTGCGCGTTGCGCGCAGGCGGACGCACGGTGATATCGCGGCCATCGAGCAAGGGCACACCGGCACTGGCAGTGCGCGCTGCCGGCGGCAGTGTCGGAATCGCTACGGGCGCGGCAAGCGCAGGCACCGCAGAGACCTCCGCCACTGGTGCAGCCTGCGAGGCCATACGTACCGGCGGACGCACCACCTCGGCCAGAGCAGCCCCTGCCGGAGCCCAAGCCGTTAAGGCGATCACACAAGCGCGCGAAACGATCCGCAGTATCAGCCGCAAGGGTTCTGAGTGAGTAAATCCAGACATCGGCACATTATGGGCAGTACATCGGCGCACTGGCAAGCGCCCGCAGCGCCGCCACAGGCGCCATTGTGCACATCCCGGCAACACTGCGCGCATCCCCGGCTACAGCAGCCGGATCCGTGCAACAATCCGCCGCAATTGCCCTCAAAACGGCCTGCCACGTTTTTAGATATCGCGAGATCACCGCCCGAAGGCCACGATCGCGCCCCAATGATTGACCAAATTACAGCAACACATCCCCACCTTCAGACGATGGATATACAAATGACGCATCTGGTTACGCTCCTCCGCAAGCTGCACGGCCTTGGCCGCAACGTTCCCGTTGCCGCGCCCGACCTGCCAGCTGCCAAAGAGCAGGCCACTGCCGCGCCCGTGTCACCAAAGCCTCGCTCGCCCTCGCCCCTGAAAAAACGCGCCCAGCCCGCGGATCTGGGTGCGCCCACGCTGGCGCCTGTCGCCGCCGCAAAGACTGCCCGAAAGGCCACCAAAGAGACTGCCACCAGACCCACCAGAAAAGCCGGCCAACCCGGCGAACCCCCGCATCCCCAATCCACACAAACTTCGGCACCATGCCACACCAGAACAGCCCGCAGCACATTACGGATCCTCGATCATCTCTCGATTCCCTGCCCCGATCCCACCCTTGAGGACCGCATCCGCGATGATCACCAAAACTTTGCCCTTCGCCTTGTGCGGCAGGAAGACTGGGCGAAGCTTTCGGTCCTGATCGCCGAGGCCGACCGTACTCATGCCATGACGCCGGGCGGGATGAGCGTGGCCGAGCTCATGGCCTTTGGCGCGCGCGCCGATGTGGTGCTGGCCGTAGAGCACGCCCTGCTCGACCACACCCCCGAAGAAGACGCGCCCCTGTTGCGCGGCATCGAGGCGCTCGAATTTGTGCTTGCCGAATATCCGGCGGATCACGTCGTCGGCTGCAT
>JAGXHD010000150.1 GCA_024636395.1 Sulfitobacter sp. | reverse complement strand
GCGCGCCAGTTGCGCCGGGGAGTTCACCCGGGACGGTGACACACCTTGCAGCACCAGTGTTTCACCATTTGGAAACGTGAGGAGCGCGTTGCCGAACCCGTCATCGCTCACGACGATGTCCCAGACATTGACCGGATTGCCGTCGGCGTCGGTGAGGCCGCTCAGATCAAGCTGGTCGTTGAAGAACCCGTCGTTGTCGAAGTCGCCGGTATCGAAATCGGTGATCGTATCGGCACCGAACCCATCGCCGAGGACGAAAAGATCATCACCCGCGCCGCCGCTCAGCCGGTCGTTGCCCGCCCCGCCAATCAGCCTGTCGTTCCCAGCACCCCCCAAAAGGGTGTCATTGCCGCCACCGCCGAAAAGCGTGTCGTTACCTGCGCCGCCAGACAGGACGTTAGCATTGCCATCGCCGGTAAGATTGTCGTTCAGCGCCGAGCCGGTGAGGTTTTCGATACTGATCAGGGTGTCGCCCTGCGCGTCGCCGCCGCTGCCAGTGCCGGTGGCAAGGTTGACGGTCACGCCCGATGTCGAGCCGGAATAATCGGCCGTGTCGGTGCCCGTGCCGCCGTTCAGCACATCGGCGTCTGCTCCGCCGATCAACGTATCGTCGCCGTCGCCGCCCAAAAGCGAGTCCGCGCCCGCGCCCCCGTTCAGACGGTCGTTGCCCGCGCCACCGGACAGAGTGTCGTTACCGCCACCGCCGTTCAACACGTTGGCGTTGCCATCTCCGGTCAGGTTGTCGTTATAGAACGACCCGGTGATGTTTTCGATTGCAATAAGGGTGTCGCCTTGCGCGTCCCCACCGCTGCCCGTGCCGGTGGCGAGGTTGACAGTGACCCCTGCGCCCGAGGTGGTGTAATCTGCGGTGTCGATTCCGGTGCCACCGTCCAGCAGGTCTGCGCCGGTGCCTCCGATCAATGTGTCGTCACCCGCGCCGCCACGCAAAGTATCGTTGCCCGCGTTGCCGATCAGCACGTTGGCGTTGGCGTCGCCGGTCAGACTGTCGTTGTAATTTGACCCGGTGAGGTTTTCAAAGTTGGACAAAACATCGCCTTGGGCATCGCCCCCCGAGCCGGTGCCCGTGGCCAAATTTACGGTGACCGCAGACGTCGACGTGCTGTAGTCCGCCGTATCAATGCCTGCGCCGCCGTCGAGGGTGTCCTGGCCTGGGCCGCCGATGATCGTGTCGTTCCCCAAGCCGCCGTTGATCAGGTCACGACCCCCATAGCCGAATATCAGATCGTCATTGCCATCAGTGCCGTCAATCTGGTCGCCCTGCGCGTCAGTATAGCCGGGGCCCATGACATCGGCGGAATTGGTGCCATCAACACCGGACATCCAAGGGGTGCCATGAGTGGCATAATCGGCGGTTCCAATGTTGTTGCCGCCCACCTTTTGATAGCTTGCGCCCGAGATCAATGGTGCGTCCGACACGAACCCCCAAACATCGCTGGTAGCCCCGTTCTGAGACAGAACTGTGATTGTGATGACCGGGCCAGTCGGGGAGCCGTTCGCATCAAGCTGCTGCACCTGGATGAGCGATTCAGCCTCGATGCCGTTGCCATTGTTGACCAGTCCGGCACCGTTGGTAACAATATGAGTGCTGGCCCTGTCGTCTTCGAGGGTGTTTGAAGAACCGCCCGTATCATTGATCGTGACTGCACGGCTGGGATAGCCGGAGTTGAAGACATACCGCGTGCCGTTCGGCGAATCCGAGTTGTTGATGACGGTCGAGCCTGCCGATTGTGTGGTCGAATACGTGACGCGCAGCGCCTCACTATCGACGACGTAAAGCGTGCGTTCTACCATGTCAGAACCGTAGTTGAGAGTGCGGGATGGGTTAGCTGTGCCATAAGTTTTGGCGCGACAAGGCCATCAGAATATGCAGTGCAAAGTGGGTTTACGGTCGTGCATTTGTTTGGCATCGCCTCAATCCTTGTGTGCGAGCGGATCGCTTGGAGATGGCTCATGATTGATGCGAAATTGTGTTAAATATTTGGCCCTTTGTTGAATTGTCGCCTGGTGGGTCGCGTTCGATAGGATTGGTCGCCAAGAATGGCGTAGAGATGCTGCGCGTGTGACGGGATGACCAGCTAACTTGTTTGAAACAGCGGAAAGATCGCCGAGTGGCCGGCGTTCGCTGCACTCAGCACCATTGGGCGCAACGTCTAAGGTTTGTGGCTGCTGTCATCGTGTGATGCAGCGGCGACAAAGCAAGGGAAACCGCCGTGTTGCGCTTAGCATTAGTTGCTGCTTACCGCCCGACCCGCGGGTTTTGCCCAAGGAGCGAGGAAGCGGACCGCGGTCCTCTCATGGCTTCCCCAAATTAATCTTCGAGCATGATACTCTGGCCTGAAAATAACTTCTGCTTTGCTCCAGTAAGGTTCTCCACAGGGGCACTGAGGATATCGGGCCAGCAGGCGTCCAACTGAGCGGAGGTCAGGCAGTAACCCTATATAAAATACGGAGCTTTGAAGTCTGCCGCGCCAGAAATATTTGCCGCAACACGCGAATACAACGCCTCATGCGGGGACGGATAGTGGACCACACAGTACTTTAATGTCGGCAGTTTTGGTCGGGTGATGATCTCTGCCACACGAGCGTTCTTGATGAGGGGCACGAGGTATTCACGCGGGGCGATACAAAGCCCACGGCCCGCGACAGCCAGACCAACCATCGCATGCAGGCTGTCGACCCGAACGCTGTTGCGGGTGTTGATCCCGTAATTGGCAAACCACTCGCTGATGCTCTTTGAAAACCCAGATGTTTTGCCTTGGGTAATGAACTCAAAGCCCTGCAACCGAGAGATTTCCACGGTTTCACCCGTTGGTATCATACCCGGCTTGCCGATCAGCGTGATCTCAACATCCGCAATCTGCTGCACATGGGCATTAAATTGAAACGGCATCTCGGGCACCACTATCAGGTCAAGCTCGCCGGTCTCCAAGCTGCTGTGCAGATTGCGGCTCATATCAATCGTGATTTCGAACTGAACATCCGGATCGGCCGCAAAGGATGTCTCAAGAAACTTTGGCAACCAGGTCAAACTCGAAAGTTCGGTTACGCCGAGCCGGACAAGGGTCGCGATGGCTTTTCGATCCGAGTTGAAGGACGCAAGATTTTCAAAGCTTGCAACCGTTTCGCGGGACTGGCTGACAAACTGCTCCCCCTGCGGTGTCAAGATCGCCTGCCGTTTCGAGCGGTCGAAGACAGCGAAGGCCATGGAGGCCTCAAGCTCTTGAATGCGCTTGGTGATTGTTGATTGCGTGAGGTTAAGCTTGCTGGCTGCCCGCTCAAAAGTGCCGCAATCAACGACTGCGAGCAACGCAACGAGTTGATTGTAGGTCAGGCGCATAACATTCCTTTATTCGATAAGTTATCATCGTAATTCATCACTATAATTAACCCATCATATAAGCCAACCATGACGCGAACACAAACGCCGCAGATGAGGGCAACGCATTGCTAAAGGCCAAATCAATATCCGATAGTCCCGACCTCATCGCTGCAATCCGGGGTCGGTTTGCGCATGTAGAAAGCTGCCCCTATGGCGGCCCGCGGGTCTACTTCGAGAATGGCGGCGGCGCATTGACGCTGAAATCAGTGATCGAAACATCAGCCCATTTCGCCGGTGTTCCCGACAATCAGGGGCGCGACAATCCGACCGCTAAAGCGCTGGCGCAAGTGATCGTAAAGGCCAAGGCCGATTTGGCCGTCTTCATGAACGCACAGTCAGGCCAGTTCATCGCGGGCGAAACCGGAACCGAAATGTTGTACAGGATGATCCGGACCGCCTGCATCAACGCGCCCAAGGGCAGCAAAATCATCGGCAGCTCGATCGAGCATCCCTCCAGCAGAAGCGCGGCGCAACATTGGGCCCGAACGCTGGGGATGACCTATGTGAACGTGCCGCATGATGCGCAAAGCGGCACGGTCACCGCTGACGATTATGTCGCGCTGATGCATCCGGATGTGGCTGTAGCGACGATCCTGCATGCATCGCCCGTCACGGGCATCGGCATTGATGTCGTCGCGATCTCCAAGGCGATCCGCGCAATAGCGCCCAACTGCCTGATCATCGTCGATGGCATCCAGCACGCCGCCCACGGGCAGCTCGATCTGAGCGCCTATAATGTCGATGGCTATGCAATCTCTCCTTACAAGGTGTTCTCGCGCCACGGCTATGGCATTGGGTGGATTTCCGACCGGATGACGGCGCTTCCGCACGAGGCACTTCACGGCGGGCCCGCCCTAAATTGGGAGCTTGGCACGCGCGATGCGGGTGCCTATGCGGCAATTTCCGACGTGATTGCGTACTTCGACTGGCTGGGCGGTGAGGTCTCGCAAGAAACCGACTTTCGCAAGCGGATCGAGGCTGCAGGTCAGGCGGTACATGACTATGAAGCTGATCTGACAAACGGGTTGATTAATGGAGTGGATGGCCAGCGGGGACTGCGCGACATGGGCAAGGTGACCATCCTGTCTGGCGTAGATAATCCTGCGCGCGTCGGCACAGTTTCGTTTGCTGTGCAGGGCGTGGCTTCGCCCGAAATCGTCGCTGAGCTCAACGAAAAGGGCATTCGAACCCACTCGCGCACGGCTGATCACTATAGCGGAAATATCCTAAAACCGCTAAACCTGCCGGATTGCGTGCGCATCTCGATGTGCCACTACAATACACGGCAAGAGGTTTCCCAGACGTTGCGCGCATTGAACGACAGCATCGGGCAACCAAAGGAACGCCGAGTTACCGGGTCTAAAAGATGAGTTCACATCATCCAGCCCCGACCGAAACGACCACGACAATAAAATCAACACGGAGGATCTAATGATCAAATCACTTAAAACGACTGCGGTAAGCGCAGTTCTGGCGCTTGGCATGGCCGGTACGGCTGTCGCTCAAGAGCTGACATTCTTCACTATCGGCACCGGCGGCACGGCCTATACCTACTACCCGATTGGCGGCGTGATCGCGAACGCGATCTCTAAACCCCCTGGCTCGCGCGAGTGCGACGATGGCGGTTCTTGCGGCGTTGAAGGGCTGATCGCATCGGCCGTCTCTTCTCGCGGGTCGGTTGATAACGTCAACGCCATCGTCTCGGGCCTGCGGAACTCGGGCTTTGCCCAGTCGGATGTGGCCTATTGGGCCTATACCGGTACTGGCACGATGGAAGGCAGCGCGCCCGCCACCGATCTGCGCACTATCGCCGCCCTGTTCGAAGAGCACATCCACCTCGTCGCCATGGCTGACAGCGGCATCAACTCGGTCGCCGATCTGGCGGGCAAGCGCGTATCGCTTGATGAGCCAGGCTCAGGCACCTATGTCGACGCGCTGTTGATCATGGACGCCAACGGTCTGACGGTCGATGACCTGACGCCAGAAGCGCTCAAAGGTGGGGCGGCATCCGAAGCCCTGCGCAACGGCAAGATCGACGCCTTTTTCGTGGTGACCGGATATCCGACAGGTTCACTGGTTGAACTTGCCTCCGCGGCTGACATCAAGCTGGTGCCAATCGACGGTGCCGGTGCCGACGCGCTGACCGAGAAATACGGCTTCTTCTCCGCTTCGGACATTCCCGAAGGCACTTACGAAGGTGTTGCCGGCGTTGAAACTGTTGCTGTCGGTGCACAGTGGTTCACCTCCGCAACCGCGGATGATGAGCTGATCTACAACATCACCAAAGCACTGTGGAACGAGCAGTCGCGCGAGTTGCTCGACGTGGGCCATGCCAAGGGCCAAGCCATCACGCTGGAGACAGCGCTGTCGGGCGTAGGTGTGCCGTTGCACGCAGGCGCCGAGCGTTACTACCGCGAAGCAGGCGTGTTGAAGTAATTCACCGCCCCGCACGACCGGCCCCGGATGCCCAAGGTATCCGGGGCTTTTTCGATCTTAGCTTAGGGACTTGGCCATGACCGCCGACGCCATACCGGAACTCTCTTCCGAACAGCTGGCCGAGATCGAACGCAAGTTTGACCCGGAAACAGCGTTTCGCCCCACCGGGAAAGCGCTCGGGTTTATCATCATGGCCATTTTGGTCGCAATGTCGGTCTATCATTTCTACGCCTCAGGTTTCGGCACGATCCGCGAGCTTTTGCATCGGGGCATCCACCTGTCCTTCGTTCTGGGGCTGGTCTTTTTGCTCTTTGGTCTGCGCAAGACCGACAACACACTGCCGCCGCGCGCATGGTATCGCTTTGACGGAGTGCCGCTGATCGATGTAGCCCTTGCATTGCTGGCCGTTGGTGCCTCTCTCTATCTACCGCTTTTACCGCCCGCCGCTTTGGCACAACGGGTCGGCAATCCGGCGCCGTCCGACATTTTCATGGGCACTGCGCTGTTGGTTCTGACGTTGGAGGCCACCCGTCGCAGCGTTGGCCCGACGCTGCCGATCATCGGGCTGTTGTTCATTGCTTTCGCCTATTTCGGCCCGTGGATGCCCGGCGCTCTCAAGCACGGCGGTTCGTCCTGGCTTGGCATCATCAACCACCTTTATATGACCAATCAGGGCATCTACGGCATCGCCATCGGTGTGATGGCGCAATACGTGTTTCTCTTTATCCTGTTTGGCGTTCTGGCGACGCGTATCGGACTGGGACAGCTCTTCATTGATTTTGCGATGGTGATCGCTGGGCGTTATTCTGGCGGTCCGGCAAAGGTCGCGATCTTTTCCTCGGCCTTCATGGGCACGATCTCCGGGTCCTCAATCGCAAACACCGTCACCACTGGCGCGCTAACCATTCCCGCGATGAAACGGGTCGGCTATCCGGCGCATTTCGCCGGCGCCGTTGAAGCGACAGCCTCGACCGGCGGTCAGATCACCCCGCCGATCCTTGGCGCTGCGGCCTTCATCATGGTCGAATACCTCGAAATCCCACTTAGAGATGTGCTGGCGGCCGCCCTCTTCCCTGCGCTGCTGCACTACTTCGGCATTTTCATCATGGTGCATCTCGAGGCCAAAAAGCTTGGGTTGCGCGGCTTGCGCAAGGAAGAGCTTCCCAAAATGGGCGTCGTGCTCAAGGATCATTGGTTAAGCCTGATCCCGCTGGCCATCCTTGTCTACCTCATCCTTTCGGGCAAAACCCCCGATTTTGCGGCGGTCTATGGCATCATGGCTTGCGTTGTCGTCGGGTTCCTGAACCCCACCAATCGACTGAGCATCAAGGACCTCTGGGAGGCGCTTGCCTCTGGTGCCAAGAACACCTTGGCTGTGGGTGCCGCCGCCGCAACCGTTGGTGTCGTGGTGGGTGTGGTCACGCTGACTGGCGTCGGTTTCCGTCTCGGTTATGTAGTCGTGCAAACCGCGACCGACATCGGCACGGCCCTCAGCGCGCTGCCGCTGTTGGGGTATTTTACAGTGACGCAATGGGCGCTTTTTTCGTCGCTGGTGTTGATCGCTATTGCCTGCATCATCATGGGTGCGGGCATCCCGACGACAGCGACCTACATTATTCTGGTGGCCGTCGCGGCACCGGCACTCGCCCAACTTCAGGTCGAACCGATCGTCGCGCATTTCTTTGTATTCTACTATGGCGTGCTGGCGGACATTACGCCGCCGGTGGCTCTCGCTGCTTATGCCGCCGCGGGGATCGCGGGATCGAACCCCTTTAAGACAGGCAATACGGCTTTCCACTTGGGGATCGCCAAGGCTTTGGTGCCCTTTGTCTTTGTGTATTCGCCTGCGCTGTTGCTGGTGGCCGATGGGTTCACGTGGTGGGCATTCACCGTTACCCTGGTTGGTGCAATGTTGGGCATCGGGTCTCTTGGCATCGCTTTCTCGGGCTATCTGTTTTCAGCGCTTAGAACGTGGGAGCGTTGGTGGGTCGCATTGGTATCTTTCCTGTTCATCGCGCCAGGCTTGATGACGATGGGGATCGGGATTGCTCTTATGTTGCCGATCTGGGCGCTTCAGTTGAGACGTCGGAAAGCCACAGCGCAGCCGGCGTGAGGTTGCGCCGTTGGGGATCGCTTTCGAGGCTCGGGTAGTAGGTCTATCTTCCACTGGAAATGCGCTAAATCGGATCTTGGAGCATTGCCGCACGAGCGGTTGCGTTGATGGATTGGCAGCGGTCATTGCTGTGCAGCGAAGGACAGCAAACGTCCAATTTTGTTGAAAAGGTCGGATTCTGAATCGGGTTGGAGAATTTCAAACAGCTATAGGATCAGCCGAAAATTTCGGCGGGGGTGTCGGCCAAAATCGTCTTCTGCTTCTCCCAGGGAGCCTCAGGGCCGCGCTGATACAAATACTCCTGACTCGGAAAATCCTCGCCGCCCATAGTCGGATCCAGATCACGCTAGGCCACGCCAGAGACAGCCAGGGCTGGCTCAGCCGCCAGATCTGTTTCCTGCGCGTTCTCTCCCGCCAACGCGACCCAATCACATTTGCAGGCGCATAATAGGCGGGAACTTTGAGCTATTGCATTGGTTGAGAAACACTGAGGCAGATGACCTGCTGAAGTCCTCACCAACATCGGAGCCCGACTATGAAGATAACATCGTT